>NZ_CASGGV010000200.1:0-833 GCF_949319125.1 Frankia sp. Hr75.2
GAGCCCGCGCGATCGGTCCCGTCGGGGACGGTGGCGGTCTATGCCTGTGTCTCGTCCGCTGACCAGGAATCGGACCTTGACCGGCAGGTCGCCCGGATCGTCCGCTGGACTGCGGGCCAGAATTTGGCCGTCGGTAAGGTCGTGACCGAGGTCGGTTCCGCGTTGGACGGGCACCGCCGGGAGTTCCTCGCGTTGCTGGGTGACCCGGAGGTGACGACGATCGTCGTCGAGCACCGGGACCGCTTCGCCCGGTTCGGCGCCGAGTATGTCGAGGCCGCGCTTGCCGCCAGCGGCCGGCGGCTGCTCGTCGTCGATCCCTCGGAGGTCGACGACGACCTGGTACGGGACATCACCGAGATCCTGACGTCGATGTGCGCCCGGCTCTATGGCCGCCGCGGCGCCGCGAACCGGGCCGCTCGCGCCGTCGCGGCCGCCACCGAGGCAGCCATGTGAAGACGACGCTGCAGGCGTACCGGTTCGCGCTCGACCCGAACAACATCGGGCGTGCCGGCTTGCGTCGGCACGCGGGCGCGTGCAGGTTCGCGTTCAACTGGGGCCTGGCTCGGGTGAAGGCCGCGCTGGCGCAGCGCGAGGCCGAGGAGTCCTACGGGCTGGCCGGCGACCTGCTCACCGCGGTTCCGTGGACGCTGCCCGCGCTGCGCCTGGCCTGGAACACGGTGAAGAACGACATCGCGCCGTGGTGGGCGGAGTGCTCGAAGGAGGCGTTCTCCGCCGGGCTGGCGCAGTTGGCCGCCGGGTTGAAGAACTTCTCCGACTCCCGCACGGGCAAGCGGAAAGGCCGCACGGTCGGTTTCCCCCGGTTCAAAAAGCGT
>NZ_CASGGV010000201.1:0-831 GCF_949319125.1 Frankia sp. Hr75.2
CGCCGGTGGGACCGGCGGCTGCCCTTTCGCACTGTCGCGGTAGACCTCGGCGAGTTCGGTCTGGAACGCCTCGTCGAACAGCTCATGGCGATACCTGTGGGGTGTCAGAACTCGGCCACCGGCCCTGACCTGGGGTTTTAGGCGGCTCGTTCGTATTCGTTGATCAGGCCGCCGAGGACAGGCTGGTGCTTGATCCGTTCCCTGGCCAGGTCGGCGACGGGGTGGTCGGGCCGAGGCGGTTGAAGGCCACAACCGCGGTGAGGTCGTCGTCCGTTGTAGTGGGCGGCGTACTCGGCCGGGACGGTGCGCAGGTGCCGTTCGCCGAAGATCGGCATCCGGTCGGTGGCCTCGGTCCGGACCGTGCGGACGAACCGTTCCGCGTAGGCGTTCGCCCGCGGAGTCCGGGGTGGGATCTTGATGGTGGTGATGCCAGCGTCGGCGAGGGCCGCGTCGAACGAGGCGGTGAACTGCCCGGCGCGGTCGCGGACCAGGAACTGGAAGTCGGCCGCCCGGTCGCCGAGGTCCATGAGGAGGTTCCGGGCTTGTTGGGTGGTCCACGGTCCGTCGGGGCGGGTGGTGACTCCGAGGATGTGGACGGTGCGGGAGGCGACTTCCAGGACGAAGGAGCAGTACAGACGCCGTAGCGTCACGGCGCAGTCCACGTGGAAGAAGTCGACGGCCAGCATGGTCGAGGCCTGGGTGCGCAGGAACTGCCGCCACGTCGTGTCGGTTTGCCGCCTGGGCGCTGGTGGCAACCCGAGGGTCTTCAGGACCCGGCGGATCGTGGAGGCGCTCACCCGGTGGCCGAGTTTGAGGAGCTCGCCCTGGATT
>NZ_CASGGV010000202.1:0-804 GCF_949319125.1 Frankia sp. Hr75.2
TCGGGCCGGAGACGTCGATCGACAAGGTGCTGCTCGCCACCGCCGAGCAACGCCTGTACGACACCGCCCGCGACCTGCTCCCGGGCACCATCGAACTCACCGACACCCGCTGGCGCTCCGAGTACCTCTACTCCCGCGCCGCCACCATCTACGGCGGAACCGCCGAGATCCAGCGGAACATCATCGCCCGCCGACTCCTCGACCTCGGCAAGGAATAACCATGGACGCCGCCGAACGCGAACTCCTCACCGAGACCTTCCGCAAGGCCATGACCGGCACCACCGGCGCCGCCCTCGACACCGCCCTCACCGACCTCGGCTGGCCCGAACTCCTCACCGAGGAACCCGACACCGCCATCCCCGTCGTGTTCACCCTCCTCGGCGAAACCGGCGCACACGCCCCCATCCTCAACGACGTCCTCCTGCACGCCACCGGACAACCCCTCGGTGGCACCCTCCCCCTGCCCTACACCGGCGGCACCTGGCTCACCTGGGAACGCACCGACCCCAGCCAGCCCAGCGTGATCGACCCCGCGCTCCCGCTACACACCACCAGCACCGGCGACCCGAACCTGCCCCTCGCCGCCGGACAACGAGCCCTGGGCTGGTGGCTCCTGGGCACCGGCCGCACCATGCTCGCCCTCACCCGCGAACACGCCCTCGCCCGCACCCAGTTCGGCCGGCCCATCGCCTCCTTCCAGGCCGTCCGCCACCGCCTCGCCGAAACCCTCGTCGCCCTCGACGGCGCCGAAGCGACCCTCCACACCGCCACCACCACCGCGGCAACCACCGCCACCGACGACAT
>NZ_CASGGV010000203.1:0-780 GCF_949319125.1 Frankia sp. Hr75.2
ACGACCAGCTGGCCGCTCGTTCCGTCGTGCCGTCGACGCTGGCGACCTCCAGTGCGAAGGGGCCGCTGCCGGGAAGGCTGTCGAACGCGACGGCCAGCGACGTTCCCCATGGTTTCGTGATGAGCGTGGCGCGACCAGTGATCGCCGTACCCGTCGCGGCGACGAAGGAGGTGGAGGGCCCACTCGGTGCCCTGGCAAAGGGACTGTTCACGACGAGACCGATTCCGGCGCACAGGACGAGCACAGCAGCGACCGCCGCGAGGCGCCAGGAGCGGGTTAGGCGAACCGACCGTCGTTCGGCGCGCACCCGCTGGAGCAGCTCGTCCAGAGAGGGTTCGCCCTCCCCCGCAGTACCCGGCAGACGCCGGAGCAGCGTGGGAACCGACGCCGTCTCGTCGAGTTCGGCACGGCATCCGGCGCAGCCGGCGAGATGGGCTTCGACGGCGTTCCGGTCGTCGACGTCCAGACCGCCCAGGACGAAGGCCCCGAGCAGGAACCGGACCTCGTCGTGCTCGGGTGTCATCGACCGACCCCCATCTCCTCGAAGGCGTCACGCAGCGCGCGGATCGCATAGTAGGCACGGGACTTGACGGTGCCCTCTGGCAGTGCAAGGCGGGCTGCCGCCTCGCGTACCGACCTTCCCTCGTAGTACAGCTCTTGGACGACAGCCCGGTGCGCGGGCGAAATACGACCCAGCGCCTCCGCGACCACCCACTCCTCGATGGCCTGGCTCACGTCGTCGACGGCGGGGGCGGCCGCCACGACCTCGCCGCCGTCGTC
>NZ_CASGGV010000204.1:0-770 GCF_949319125.1 Frankia sp. Hr75.2
CCCGCGTCCGCGAGCGCGGCCCGGATCACCCGCTCCTGCGCCCGACCACTCGGCGCCGTCAAACCATTCGACGCACCATCCTGATTCACCGCCGAACCCGCCACCACCGCCAACACCCCATGCCCCCGAACCCGCGCCACCGACAACCGCTCCACCACCAGCACACCCACCCCCTCACCCCACCCCGTCCCATCCGCACCCTCCGCAAACGCCTTCACCCGCCCATCAGCAGCCAACCCCCGCTGCCGCGAAAACTCCACAAAACCCACCGGCGTCGACATCACCGTCACCCCACCCACCAACGCCATCCCACACTCACCCGCACGCAACGCCCGCACCGCCAGATGCAACGCCACCAACGACGACGAACACGCCGTATCCACCGTCACCGCCGCCCCCTCCAACCCCAACACATACGCCACCCGACCGGAGGCCACGCTCGAGGCGGTCCCACTGATCCGATAGCCCTCCACACCCTCGGACGCCGTCACCGACTCGCCGCCGTAGCCCTGGTAGATCAGGCCGGTGAAGACGCCGGTGTCGCTGCCACGCAGCGACGACGGATCCACCCCCGCCCGCTCCAACGCCTCCCACGACACCTCCAACAACAACCGCTGCTGCGGATCCATCGCCAACGCCTCACGCGGCGAAATCCCAAAAAAACCCGCATCAAAATCACCCGCACCAGCCAGAAAACCACCCGACCGCACATAACTCCGACCCACCCGACCAGGATCCGGATCATAAAGACCCGCCACATCCCAACCCCG
>NZ_CASGGV010000205.1:0-741 GCF_949319125.1 Frankia sp. Hr75.2
TGGGTGTGGTGGGGGTCGGAATGGTGGCTGTGTGTCGTGGGGTATTTTCCACCCCGAGGCGGTGTTGCCTGATGGTTCATCGCCACCTCCTCCCGCCGTGCCAGCCTTGTGTTGCGGTTCGACGTATGAATGTGGGTGGGTGACGCGCGTCGCCCCGAACGGGCCCGTCCAGACGAACGTTCCTTCCTGTGGTTGTGTCAGCCGCCAACGGTCGGAGTACTTCATGCGGTGGTGCTTGCGGCATATCGGCCCGAGGTTCCGGGTGAGTGTCGGCCCGCCGGTCGTGTGCGCCACCGTGTGGTCGATATCCGCGCGTCGCGACGTACGGGCGCATCCCGGGAAGACACAGCCACGGTTCCGTGCCCGCACATGCCGGGCCTGGGCCGCGGCGGGTAGGCGCCGGTCCGCGATCTCGACGAGCGTGCCCTGAGGGTCGGTGAGGATCCGCCGCCATGTCGATCCGGGCCGTGCGGCCATCTCCCGGGCCACCGCCGCGGGAACCGGACCGTACCCGGGGATCTCCCCGGGATCCTCCGCCAGGCCCAGCAGCACCGTCACCGACACCACGACCTGCACCTCACACGCAAGCGGCACCGCATGCTCAGCCCGCCCACACAGAAGATCAACGAGGACGTCCGCGCGGATCTGGTCACGGCTGCGGCTGTCCCCGCCGCCTCGGTGCGCGGCGATCCCCTGGGCGATCTGGTCGACCCGCTGGTAGCAGGCGGTCGCCTCCTCGGC
>NZ_CASGGV010000206.1:0-711 GCF_949319125.1 Frankia sp. Hr75.2
GGTGGTGGTGGTGTCGAGGCTGGTGCGGGCGGCGTCGAGCGCGGTGATGAGGTGGGTGCCTTCGTCGGGAGGCAGGACCGCGGTCAGGTGCAGCATGCCGTTGTCGTCCGTGCGCCAGGAGACCCGCCGGGCTGCCTGCGTCCTGGCACGGTCGTTCGGGTCGGCGGTGGTCTGGCGGAGGGTGCGGACGAGGCGTTCCAGCTGGCCTGCGGTGCAGTGCAGGGCGTGTTCGAGCCAGAGCGGCTCGGTGGTCGGGTCGGCGATCCGGGTGATCGCCCGGACCTTCGAGTAGGAGATCGTCCCGTCGGCGAACGCCGCCCGCACCGTGGGGAGTTGTTCGAGGGCGCGGGCCGTGGCCAGGTGTTCCCGGGCGGCACGTAGCCCGATCCCGCAGCGCCAGGACAGCCAGTGCGCACATGAGCGCAGCCCGATCCCCGACCAGCCGCCCCGCCGCTCGAAGGCGGAGAGGAGGACCAGCCAGCCGCAGGTCGCAGCCGCGAGCCGCCCTGCCCACCCGCAGATCGCGGCTTCCAGATCCGCCAGCGGCGCGGTCTGCGCGTCCAGGCCTGGCGGCACGAGGTTCAGGCCGGCTGTCGGGTCGGTGTCGGGCGTGGGGGACGCGGCGGCTGCCGGGGAAGGTACCTGTTCGATCACTGTGATCACCGGGCCCAGGGGTGTCGTCGATCAGCGGATGCGAGCAGGCTCGCATCC
>NZ_CASGGV010000207.1:0-704 GCF_949319125.1 Frankia sp. Hr75.2
TAGGTGTACCAGGCACCGGACTTGCGGATGATGCCGTGCTCGACGCCCATATCGATCAGGGAGCCCTCGCGGCTGATACCGCCGCCGTAGACGATGTCGAACTCGGCCGTCCGGAACGGCGGGGCCATCTTGTTCTTGACCACCTTGACCCTGGTCCGGTTACCGACCGCCTCGGTACCGTCCTTCAGCGTCTCGATGCGGCGCACGTCGAGCCGGATCGACGCGTAAAATTTCAGTGCCTTTCCACCGGTGGTCGTCTCTGGCGACCCGAACATGACGCCGATCTTCTCGCGGAGCTGGTTGATGAAGATGGCAGTGGTGCCGGAGTTCGCGAGCGCCCCGGTGATCTTCCGCAGTGCCTGCGACATCAGGCGGGCCTGCAGACCCACGTGGCTGTCGCCCATCTCCCCCTCGATCTCGGCCCGCGGTACCAGCGCCGCGACCGAGTCGATGACGATGACGTCCAGCGCGCCGGAACGGATCAGCATGTCGGCGATCTCCAGCGCCTGCTCCCCCGTGTCGGGCTGGGAGACGAGCAGCGCGTCGGTGTCGACGCCGAGCTTCCCCGCATACTCCGGATCAAGAGCGTGCTCGGCATCGATGAAGGCCGCGATACCTCCGGCTGCCTGCGCGTTCGCCACCGCGTGCAACGCGACCGTGGTTTTTCCGGACGACTCCGGCCCATAGATCTCGACGACGCGCCC
>NZ_CASGGV010000208.1:0-655 GCF_949319125.1 Frankia sp. Hr75.2
GATCTCTCGTCACCTGTGGGGTGCCAGAACTCGGCCACCGGCGTTGACCTGGCCTTCTTTAGCCGGCCCACAGCGGGTGCCGTCGTCACCCGCCTCGGCAGGAGCGACTCTCCTACGCGGCTGAGGAGATCCGCAGTGCCGGTACGGACCACAACCCGTCGCTTCCGGCACGTGACGATCATGGCGGTGGTCAAACCGCAGGTCATCCCTGCTCACAGGCCCAGGCCGACTTCTGGCACCCCACACCATCCGGCAGGCAAATACGCAGGTCACCGCCCAAATCGGGGTTCTGGAGCCCCACATGGCAAGGACAGGGTTTGCGGGGCCTGTGACCATGGTGGTGGACCTTCGGTGACGGCAGTGGTACGGCCGGGCGGAAGGATCAGCTATCGGCGGATGTCAGCGCACGTGTCGGATCGACAGCTCAGACGTGCTGACTGTGAGGGCGGTGAGTGTGATGGTCAGCGCCGCGTCGGACCCATCGACGCGACAGTGCCGCTGCCGGCGCACGGCTACGTCTCCCGCCCGGCCTGTCGGTTAGCGGTTACCGCCGACCAGAGTGGGTTGGGCCTGCGCCGGTGCCTCAAGTAGCTCCCCGGTCTCGATCGTCTCCGGCACGTCGAGCCTGTCGGTGACGTCCGGTGTGTAGTCCGGA
>NZ_CASGGV010000209.1:0-653 GCF_949319125.1 Frankia sp. Hr75.2
CGCCCCGCCGCCCCGCGGTCCTCGCGGGGTGTTTCCTGGGCGTGGTCGGAGGGTGGCGCGCTCAGCAGGCTGAAGGTGAACGCCAGCATGACCAGCTGCCAGTGGCGCACGATGGCCTGTTCGGAACGGACCTGGAAGTCCGCCCAGCCCAGCTCGTGCTTGGCCGGCTTGTAGTAGTGCTCGATCCAGTCCCGTAGCCGGTAGATATCGAAGTCGCCGCAGAACCGGTCGATCGCCTCCGCCGTCGGCGCGGT
Organism: Frankia sp. Hr75.2; assembly: GCF_949319125.1. Lineage (NCBI taxonomy): Bacteria > Bacillati > Actinomycetota > Actinomycetes > Frankiales > Frankiaceae > Frankia > Frankia sp. Hr75.2. The sequence goes on from NZ_CASGGV010000209.1 coordinate 255, forward strand.
CGGCTTGCGAGGAGTGGCCATCGGGCACCTCCCACCGGAACAGCCCCAGCCAGACACCACCAACCGTACGTCCGCCCTTCCCCAACCTGACCAACCAGCGACTAAGGAGTAGCCGTGGGTGAGGACGTCCCGCGCCCGGACAACCGGATCGGACGTCAAACCGGGCCCGCTGCCCGGGTTTGTAGCAGACCATCCCGACCACACCCACCCGCCCGGACCCACCCCGCCCCGGCACCCGCACCACCGGGGTCACTCCCCGCCGCGCCCACGTCCGTCCCCGCGGCGGCCGCAGTCCCTGCCCTAATAGGACTTGATTAGGTCTGTCATTGGTTGTACTGACTGTCGTCTTCGTGTGTGTGGCGGTGGTTGGTATGGAACTGGGTGAGATGGGCCGCGTGC
>NZ_CASGGV010000210.1:0-86465 GCF_949319125.1 Frankia sp. Hr75.2
TCGGCGTCCGGCCGGTTCCTCGCCCCGATCTCGCTGAAGGCCACGGTGCCGGGCGCAGTGCAACTCGTCGAGGTCGACGGCTTCGTCTGGATCAATGATCCCTACGGGCGACAGGCCGCGGTGATCGACCCAGCTGGCCGCACGACGTTGTTCGAGAAGTACCGCGACAGCAGCACGGTCCCGCCCACCCTCCCCCACAGGTCCCCCGACATGCCGATCGGTGCACCCGGCGCGCCCCCACCGACGGCAGCGCGGGAGAACACGGGCAGCGCGAGAACGTCTGCCTCTCCGTCATCTTCCCCTCCTCTCCCTCCGGCACCGCCGTCGTCTGCATCACCGCCACCGGCCACATCGCCACCGGGTACACCGCCGCCTGCCATGACACCGCCTCGCACGACACCGCCTGCCGCGGTGCCGCCGCCCTCAACCGCCCCGACACTGTCGACCACCCCGCCGGTGTCCACCACCCCGCCGGCCGGCTCGCCACCAGGCTCGCCTCCCCCGACAGAACCGCCACCTGCCGGCCCGTCCAGCGCCCCACCGGCCACGACCACACCAACGACCACGCCCCCACCCCCACCGCGAACCACAGCGCCGCCCACCACAGAGCCCCCCACCACGGAGCCGCCGGCGACGACACCCCCGTCGGCGACGACATCCCCGCCGACGACTACCGAGCCGCCGGTGACTAGTCCGCCGACCAGCCAGCCGGCGCAGCGACCGGGGGTGCCCACCGCGTCCGTCCAGGCAGGCTCGGGTGAGCTGACCGTGTCGGTGGTGCCCGGCTCCACCGGCGGGGAGGCCACGAGCTACGAGGTGGCCATGGACGGCACGGTCGTCGGGGTGCTGGCGGAAGCGGGAACCGTGACCGTGCCGGTCGACGACTGCGATCCACATTCTGTGCAGGTCGTCGCGGTCGGCCCGGGCGGCCGATCCGATGCCGTGTCCGCGAGCGGGCGGGGCTGCGTCGCGCCCGGCCCGGTAATGCACCCGAAAGCGATCAGCGCCCAGGTGCCCGACCCGTCCATGCTTCATTTCGACGTTTCCTGGGAGCCCCCGCTGGATTCCGGCGGCGGCGAGATCGAATACGAGATCACGTTCAGCTACGTCCTGGCGCTGCCTGACGGGGACGCCCCGGGCACGGATGTCTTCACCACCGACGAACTCTCCTGGCCGGTCCCCTTCAGTCATCACATTTCCACCTGGCAGCTGACGGTGGCAGCTGTCGGGCCAGCCGGCAAGGGGCCCCCGGTCGAGGTCCCGCTCGAGCAGGAGTAGTCGGAACAGGCCATTCATCGCTAACCGCGACAGCAGACGGGGGAACCATGGCGGCACCGGACCGAAAGCGGACAGAACAGTTTGCCGAGGCCTTTCACGAGCTGACTGACAATGTCAACACCGTGGTGTGCGGCAAGCGGGAGACCGTCGCCCTGGCGGTCGCCTGCCTGCTGTGCGAGGGCCACCTCCTCGTCGAGGATGTTCCCGGAGTCGGCAAGACGGTCCTGGCCCGATGTCTGGCGGCGTCGGTGGGCGGCTCGGTGCGGCGGCTCCAGTTCACCCCCGACCTGCTCCCGTCGGACATCACCGGCACGCTGGTGCTCCGGCGGCGGGACGGCTCCGACGACCTGTTCGAGTTCGAGGAAGGCCCGGTCTTCGCGAACGTCGTCATCGCCGACGAGATCAACCGCGCCGCGCCGAAGGTACAGTCGGCCCTGCTCGAGGTGATGGAGGAACGCCGCGTCAGCATCGCGGGCGTCAGCCACCCCGTCCCCCGGCCTTTCCTGGTCGTGGCCACCGAAAACCCGGTCGAGATGGACGGCACCTACCCGCTGCCGGAGGCGCAGCTCGACCGGTTCCTGATGCGGGTTCGGCTGGGATACCCGGACCACCAGGCCGAGCTCGACGTCCTCGCCCGTTGGTTGGAGGGCCGTACTCCGGAAAAGCTGGTGCCGCGGCTGTCAGCCGGCGATGTGACCAGGCTCGCCGCGGTCGCACGCGCCCAGCACATCGATGCGCAGGTGCGTTCCTATCTGGTCGAGCTGGTCGCTGCTACCCGCTCGCTGCCCGACGTCCGGCTCGGGGTGAGCCCGCGGGGCACCATCGCGCTGCTGCGCGCCGCGCAGGTCCGCGCGGCGTCCCAGGGGCGTGAGTTCGTGCTGCCCGACGACATCCAGAAGGTGGCCGATCCTGTGCTGGCCCACCGGCTGATCCTGACCACGCAGGCGGCGATGGCCGGTGTGACCGCGACCGATCTGATCGAGAAGGCCCTGTCCGACGTCCGGCCGCCATCAGCACCTGGTGGCGTGCGGTGACCGGCCCGACGCGCCGCGGGCTGACCGCGCGGGGATGGGGCGTCGCCCTGACCGGTCTCGTCGCCGCGGCCGGAACGCCGGCCACGGGCTACTCGGCGCTGGCGCTGTGGGCGGTCGTATGCCTTGGTGCGCTGGCCGCGGCGGTGCCGGTTGTCTGGCGCCCGCCGAGCATCACAGCGCGAACCGGCCGGTTTGCCCCGGAGGTCGCAAGGGGCTCGGTTGCCGCGCTACCGATCATCGTGACCCCGGCCGGCCGCGGGGCCGCACGACGAGCCACCGGCATGACGCTGACGATCCAGGTCGGCGACCAACGGTTCCAGTGCCCCGTGCCGGCGGTGCGCGGCGCAGCCGCCTCCACCAGCGCAGCCGCCTCCACAGACACGGTCGTGTCCACCGGCGAAGTCGCAGGCAGTGAGCTGGTCCTGTCGCTGATCCCGCGGCGACGCGGTGAGCACTGGATCGATGCTCCGTTGATCACAAGGCAGGACGTTCTCGGTCTGTGTCGCTGCGAGCGGGTGACCGGCGAACGCACAGGACTGACCGTTCTTCCCGCGGTGCACGGGCTGCCCTGGATGGAACGGCTTGGCGGTGACGACGGCGAGCGCCTGTGGAGCAGATTCCGGCCGTACGGCGATGCCTTCCACACTCTGCGGGGCTACCAGTGGGGTGACGACACCCGGTGCATCCACTGGCCATCCTCCGCCCGCGCCGGAACCGTTCTGGTGCGCCAGACCGTCAGCGAGAACGATGTGCGGCTGCTCGTCGTCCTCGACCAGCGGCCGGATGTCTATGTCCATCCGGCCGCGGATTTCGAGGAGGCCGTGGACGCGGCTGCCTCGGTTGTCGCCGCGCATCGGGCCGCCGACCGGATCGAGCTGCGCACGACCGGAGGGCTGCGGGTTCGATCACGTGCGGGGCATACCGCCCTGCTACGACGGCTGGCCGACCTCCCGCCGCTCGGCGGCGCCAGTCCGCGCGTCGCCGCGAGCCGCAGCCTGGGGTCCCGCCACGCCGGTGGCAACGACCCCGGCGGCAAGGACGCGGGCGGCCGTCACGCCAAAGATCATGATCTTATCGCCGTGTTGGCAGGCAGGGGGCCCGGCCCGTCCGGGGCAGCCGGTGCGCTGGTCCTGGTGACTGGGCGTGGTGAGATCGGCCAGGGCCGGCTACAGGAGATCGCGCTCACCAGGTTCCGCAGAGTCGTGGTGATCCAGGTCGGCACAGCAACGGGAACAGCGGCCACGGCGGCGGGCACGGGAGCTGGGGCAGCCACCGCGGAGATCGTCCCGCTCGGTCCGCCTGGTGTCACCCCGGTGCTCGTCGTGACCGCGGACACGGCCGCCGGCCTGTCCACGCTCGTTCCGCTGTCGGCCGCGGCCGAGACGCGCGGATGGTGAGCCGCGGTGGCCGCGAGATCGTGCCGCGCCTGGCTCTGGCCGCCGTCGCCGGGTTCGCGTCAGGGACCGTGTTCCTCGACGCCTTCCCGGCGGGAATCTGGTTGGCACACGTGGCCGCCGCGGCCCTCCTTCCCCCGGCCGTGGTCGCCGTCCTGACCATCCGGTCGGGTCGGGTGCCCGTGCGGGTGCTCGTGTCAGTTCCGTCCTGGCTGGTGGTGACACTCGGGGGCGCGGGAGTCCTGCTGTTCCGCCACGACGGCTCCTCCTGCGGCCCAGTCGGCCCGGTCTGCGCGGCTGCCGGTGCGGCGGTCGACGGCTGGGAGCGCATGCTCGACGTGACGCTGCCCGCGCCGCCCACCGCGGACCTCGTGGTCGTGCCGTTCGTGCTGACGGCACTCGCCGCCGGGCTGTCCGCCGAACTGGCTGTGCGCACGACGGCGCGACTTGTGGATCTCCTTCCTCCGGCGATCGCGCTGGTGGCAGCGGTGTTCGTCGTGGAGCCCGACAGGTCGACCGGTGTTGCCGGCGCCGCGGCGATCGCCACCGCCGGGCTGCTGGGCACGGTGGCACGACCCCGGCGCCAGCGGTGGAACCCGCCGCAGCCCGCGGACGGGGTGACCTCCACCGAGGCCTGGACCGCCGTCAGTCCCGACGCGACGGCGGGCAGTGGCGTGCGTCCCGGCGGTATGCGCGCGGTCCGGTCGGTCGCGCCGGCCGTCTCGCTGCTTGCCCTGGCGGTCGTGCTGGCTCCGTTCCTCGCCGGCGCGGCCGACCGCACACCTCTCGACCCGCGGGACGGACGCCGCCGTCCGGCGCACCTCTCCACTGCCGCGGATCCCCTGGCCTATGTGCCGCGGTGGCTCGCCGACCCGCGTCATGTCCTGTTCGAGCTGGTCACCGAGTCGGCCGACCCGGTGGCGGCCCCGGTTCGCCTCGCCGCGTTGGATCAGTACGACGGCAGGGCATGGTCCTCCGGGGACGAGGGCTTCCTGCGGGTCGGCATCGGCATCCCCGAGCCGGGCGGCTTCGCGGCGGCCGGCGGGCGTGATGAGTTCGAGGCCGGGGCGGAGGCCGAGTTCGGGGCCGGGACCGGGACCGTGGTGCAGCACATCACCATCAGGGGTCTTGAAGGCCCGTACCTGCCGGCGATCGACCGCCCGGTGCGCGTCGAGCGCAGCGGCGGGCCGCTCTGGGTGGAGCCGACAACCGGCATGCTCGGCGTCGACGGCGCGGCGCTCGGCGCGGTCACAGATGATCCCAGCTACAGCGTCGTGTCGGTGCCGGGACCGTCGCCGCGCGCGTATGCCGGCGGTCTGGCGCTGCTGACGGCCGCCACGACCGGGGAGGTCGCCCCGTTGATCCAGCCCGCCCCGCCGACACCGAGCGTGCTCGTCGACATCGCCCGGACGGTCACCGCCACCGCCCGCAGTCCGTACGAGGTCGCCTACCAGCTCTCCCAACATCTCAGGTCGAGCTACGGGCTGAGCCGTCCGCTGCCCGAAGGGCGGTCCCTGGGCTACGCGTCCGGCCAGATCGAGGCCTTCCTGACCGACGGCGGATGCGGCGGGCCCGAACAGTTCGCCACCGCGTTCGTGCTGGGTGCCCGCGCACTCGGCCTTCCGGCGCGGCTCATCGTCGGCTTCGCGGTGCCACCGGCGGACCACGACGGTGTGCGGCGGGTCCGGGGAGAAGACCTCCTGGTCTGGGGTGAGGTGGCGTTCACCGGCGCCGGATGGCTGCCTTTCCATCCCACGCCGGGCGTCGCCAGCTGTGAGGTCCGCGAGGCCGCCGCGCACGGCAGCGGTGCGCCACCCGCCACCAGCCCCGCCGAGCGGCCGGTACCCGACGATCCGCCGCCTCCGCCGCGCGACCAGCCGCCGGACGAGATCGTCCCGGTCACCCCGCTCCGGCCAGCGCCCAACCCGTGGCCGTGGTGGCAGGTCCTCATCGCGGCCGCCGGAGGGGTGATCGCCGGGTACCTTCTGGTGGTCATGGCGGCGCCGGCGGTCCGGCGCCGGCACCGCCACCGGCACGGGGTCGGCTCCCAGCGACGCCGGCTCGTCGCCGTGTGGGAGGACTTCCTCGACGACCTCGACATCCGCGCGGCCGCGGTGCCCCGCAGGGCGACACACCACCGCGTCGCCATGATCGGCGGCACGATCGCGGGCAGTCCGCGCAGCGCCCGTGCGGCCGACGGGCTCGCGGACGCGGTCACCGCAGCACTGTTCAGTACCCGCGACGTCGGCGCGGACGAGGTCGCCGCGGCGCACCGGCACCTCGCCGACTACCGGCGTGCCTCAGCCCGGGGCGATGGGAGGACCCGGCTCCGCCGGCTGCGCAGCCGGCTGGCACCGCGCCGGATACCCGGCCGCCGTCTCCTCTACCAGCGCTTCGACCAGCGATCGGCTCAGTCGGCGCAGACGCCGCGGTAGTCCATCCGGATCTTCCCGCTCTCCTGGGTCGGGGCCCAGTCCGGGTGGTCCAGAACGGGGCGCAGCACCTCGCACGCCCGCGTCCGCCAAGGGCCGAGATCGACGGACCAGATCGCTGCGCCGGACTTCGTGGCCGTCACGACAGATCTGGTGCCGAAGAAGCCGAAGGCGACCGTATCGACAGTGTCCTCCGGTACCGAGAACCGCATCATTCTGGACAGTGCAGTTCCGTCCACCGCAAGCACCGCGACCGACGCCTGCCCGACCAGTGCGGCCAGCATCGACCCGTCGCCGCTGAACGCCAGCGCGCCCAGTCCCGCGGTTTCGACCTCCATGCCTTCCAGCTGCGGCCCACCATCGAACTCGTCGATCACCAGTCTGCCTGAGCCACCGCCAACGACCGCGAACCCCTCCCCGTCCGGCTGGGCGACCACGGCACCCGCGTCGGGCAGGTCGACTGCCGGGCCGTCCGTCCTCCCTTCTGCCACGTTCACCCGCTGAACCCAGCGCGGTGGCAACCGATAGATGAAGTCCCTCGCCAGCAGATGGCTGCCATCCGCGCTAAACGCCATAGCCTGGACCGAGATGAAATCCGTGTCGACCTCGACCGTGCGCACCTGTTGGTCGGCGAGCCGGCACAGATGCACGGCGCGCCCGTCAGCAACCGCGAGGACGTCCCCGCCCGGTGCCAGCGCCGCCGGTCCGTCGAGGATGTCCTGGCCCGCGATCCGGCACTCGCGCCGCTTATCGCCATCCCAGACCGCGTGGATCCGATTACGGGAGGTCACGAATGCCCGGCCGGAAGCACTGAACGCCGGCATCACGTCCGCGTCGCCGCGCCAGATGACCTCGGCGCCGCCCGGCCCGACCTCGAGTACCGCATAGGGACGCGGACCGCCCGGAGGACTGTCCCCGGCCAGCTCGACGGCGGCCCGCGAGCCGTCCGGGCTGAGCGCGACCTTCTCGACGGCCGCCCCCAGCCCCGATGGCCAGGCGACCGGCGTGGCCGGCCCGAAGGTCCCGGTGACGTCGAGGACGAAGATGTCACTCCCCGTGACGACGAGGGTGTCCGGGTCCGCGAAGATGGTCCTGCCCACCTCGGGCAGTCTGATCCCCGATCTGATGCTCGTGGGTTCGGCGGAGGTGTCCCACACCTCGATGGTGTTGTCGTCCGTCGTCACCACCAGGCGGTCGCCGGCCGGGGCGAACTCGACATCCCGCAGACTGCCCGGCTCGAACGACCCGAAGGTGGCGAGCCGCTGGCCACTGACCGGGTCCCACAGCACCAGCTCGGTCTCGCCGGCTGACACGACCCTGGTTCCGGCCGCGTTGAGAGTCCGTTGAGCTCCACACCGTCCTGTTCCACACCACGCGGCCGGGAGCGGAAAAGGAAGCGGAAGAGAAAGGTCACGCTGCTGCTTTGACAGCGGGTCGAGCGCGATGAATCCGTTGGGCGTGCCGACCATTATCTCCCCGCCGGGCAGCGGATCGATACCCCTGATCTTCTCTCGCACCTCAAACCGCGCCACAAGGGAGAAGGTCGCCACGTCCACTACGTCGATCGCCTCGCCATACGCATCGATTCCCGACACGATTAGCTGGGTGCCGTCGCGGCTCAGCTGGGCCGTCCCCCCGCTGCTCACCTGCCCCTTCTGTTCCTCGATCTCACGGCTCTCGATGATCTTCCCGGTGGCCGCGTCGATGCGCCACAGCATCCGGTTGCTGTCCATCGCGAACAGCTGTCTGCCATCGCGCGAGAACACGACCGACGACGCGATCTGAAGCTCCTCGGCCAGTTCCAGCGGCCCCCAGACCGCCGCTCCGGTCTCGAGGTTCCACAGGTAGAGATCGCGTTCGGCGGTGACGGCCAGCAGGCTGCCATCCGGGCTCGCGGCCACGTGCCTGGCCCCCGTGCTCGGCAGGATGCGCCGCACGCCGGCCGCGTCGAAGGCGTCGACCAGCGCCGCCCTGGCGACTGGCAGGTCGGCCTTCCGCACCGCGCCGAGCGCGAGAAGCAGGCTGCCGGCGAGGTCGGTGCCCAGCGTGTCGCGGGCCCGTTCAGCCAGCGTCGCAGCCTCCTGAGCGCGCCGGTTGGCCGCCGCATCCTGCGTTCGCCGCAGGCCGTACACCCCCAGCCCGGCGAGCAGGATCGTCACCATGGCCGCGGAGATGCCCGCAAGTACGCGGCTGCGGCGGACGACGCGCTGGCTTTCGGCCACGTACGCCCGCTGGTGGTCGCTGGCGGCGAGCACCAAGTGGCGGTCGAGCTCGGCGAGCAGTTCGACGGCCTCCCGCAGCTCACGGCCGCGCAGATGCCGGCCCCGGCCGCCGTCGGGCCAACCCATCGCCCGGCCGTTGAGCTCGGCCTGCCGGTGGCTCAGCTTCCAGTCGACCATGACGGCGGTACACATCGCGCCCTCCCAGCCGTCCCGCGGGACCCACATGCCGGTGATCCCCGCGACCGGATCGAACTCGCCGGTCAGCAGGGCAAGGTCCGGGTCGCGGTAAAACAGCGGCACGATCCGTTTCTTCTGGGCGACGGCCTGCGCGATCTCCCAGCGGCAGTGGCGGGACTCCAACGAGGCTGGGCTGACCAGGAAAACCACAGCATCGAGCGTGATCATTTCGGCCTGGACGACCTTCTTCCACTGCTCAGCAGGTGGCAGGCTGCGCGTGTCGAGCCACACCTTCTGGCAGTACTGCTCGAGCTCGTCGACGACGGTCCGGAGAAATTCCGCGTCCGCACGCGCATACGAAATGAACACCGACGGCCCGCTGGACTCCGCGGCGACGTTCCCCCGCACCGATACCCCCCGCTCTCATCGCATCGCCCGTGACAGTGCCTCGCTCGGCCGGCCGGGCGGGATGGATTTCCAGCCGACCTCACGAGCGGCGATCCGGCGGCCGAACTGACGAAATAATCAGGCTCTTCGCAGTTGACCGGAACCTGTAGTCGGACGACTACAGGGCTGGCGCTTGCAGGGTGACGATCTGCGGCCCGGCTACGTCGCTGGGAGTGCGGTCGGCGTGGCGCTCGTCGCCGAAGAGCTAGGTCAGGGCGTTGCCGATACCCAAGCCGCGAGGCTGCCATACGGCTTGCGGCCACACTGCCTCATCGCCGACCGCAACTGCTAGTGATCGACCGAACACGACTTCCGGCGTACTGCGAAGAGCCAATAATCAGCGGCATGGCGGCGCCAGCAGTGCCCCTCGCGCGGAGGCCCGCTGAGCTCAAGCGCCTCGAGTCGGGACGTGATAACGTTGCGCGCTCATGGCGTTACAGAAAGTCACTCGACGTTCTCAGGCCGGAAGCTGAAACACGTCCTCAACGCGGCAGGTGAACCCCGGCACCGGGTCCTCGTAGGAGAAGGCCCTCTGCTCGGACTTCTGACCAGGGGCGAGTGCCTGAACAGTGACCATTCCGATATCGATCTGCCGCCCATCGGCCGCATCAAACGCGATCGTGATGACGTAGTCGCCCTTCTGCGAGCCGTGGTTGGTCACGGTGACCTCGACGCTCATCCACCCGGTCGCCGAATCGACCGTGCAGGCGGTAATGGCCACGTCGTCGCTGCCGTCGATATCGGTAACCGCGGCGCTTGACGCCGCCGTGCCCGCCGTCCTGGTGCCAGCCGTCTCGCTTCTCGTGCTGGAAGCCGCGCCAGAAGTGCCTTCCTTGGCGGAGCAGCCAGCAAACGCGACGGCGAACCCAAGCAGGCCAGTCACCGCGAGACCACGCAAACGACACATTCTCATCTCCTGGGCTACAGTTGACCGGCACCTGGCTTCGAGTAGACCCTCCTCAACCCGCCACGGGCACCGTCAGCAGGTCCGCTGGTAGGAAAGGTCGGAAATGAAATGCCGCCATTCCGTCTCGGTAAGACCTCGCCCTGCCTTCCGGCATGCGAGCGCGACGGCGTCCGTGTTCGAGAGTCGAACATCTCCGGTGTTCCACAGCGACACGTCACCATTCTCCCCGCCGGTCGCCAACGTGTCGCCCGACCTGTCGAACTGAAGAGTTTCGACTCCGGAGCCTCCTAGTTCGAGTGGACCTCCGAGCCGGTTGGGGGCCACGGGATCAGTGACATCCCAGAAAGCGACCGTCCCACCAGAGCTTCCGACAGCCAACACGTCGGTAGCGGGATCGAACGCTATCGCGGAAGCCTGCCCGTCTCCGCCGATGATCAGGTCACCGATCTGCCTTGGCCGACGCGGATCGCCGATGTCCCACAGAACGACGTCGCCATCGATCGTTCCGACAGCCAGAATGTGCCGAGTGTCGTCGAGAGCGAGTGAGCTGACCCAGACCTTGGGGTCCAGGTCAGCCCCACCCACCCGGGCCGCACGCTCCGGATCCTCAAGACTCCAGAGGGTCGTGGAACCGTCGGCGCTTCCGGTTATGAGGAGTTTTCCGTCCGAGCTGAAGACGAGTGCGTTGACGAAATCGCTCTCCTGGACATGGCTGCCCACCAGGAGCCTCGGGTGTCTCGGCTCACGCATGTCCCACAGATGCACGACGCCATCGTCTCCTCCGGCCGCCAGCAGCGTTCCCGAATCGTTGAACGTCATCGACAGAACCGCCGCCGGCAGGGCAGCCTCCAGGACTGCCTGCGGATTATTCGCCATCACGACGTCACTCATGCGGCGCGGATGCGCGGGGTCCGACACGTCCCAGAAGGCAATAGACCCGTCGATCCCGCCTGTCGCCAGTATCGGTCGTGAGCCATCGAAGGCTACAGTCGTCACGGCACCCGGCTGCCCCATGCTGAAGCTGCTCAGCCGACGCGGATGCGCCCGGTCAGTCACGTCCAGAAGGACGACCATGCCATCGCCGCCCCCAGAGGCGAGAACGGTGTCACCGGCGTTGTACGCAACCGAATAGATCTTCTTCGTACTACTGGCGATCGGGCCGGCACGACGTCGGGGATCGTGGACATCCCAGAGAATGGCGGAGCCGTCGTCTCCCCCGGATACCAGCCTCGTGCCGTCGGGACTGAAAGCCAGCACGTTGAGGGCGCCTACCTGACCCACGAACGAGTCTCCCAGACGACGCGGGTGCGCCAGATCACCGATATCCCAAAGAACAGCAGCCCCGTCAGCGCCGCCCATCGCGAGCACCGAACCGTCGGAGCTGAAAGCCAGCACGTTGGGGGCGCCTACCTGACCCACGAACGAGTCTCCCAGACGACGCGGGTGCGCCAGATCACCGATATCCCAAAGAACAGCAGCCCCGTCAGCGCCCCCCGTCGCGAGCACCGAACCGTCGGAACTCATGGCTATCGTGCTGCTGCCACCCTCCTGCCCCGGGAGCGCATCGGCCACGCGGCGCGGGTGCACCAGATCGTGAACGTCCCAGAGCGATATCTGGCCCTTCGCGCCGACCATAACCAGGTGCGATTGCCTGAACGCGATCGACGATGGGCCGCCAGACTCCTCCGGCGAAATCTTTCCGACCTCTCTGATGTGAGCCGGGTCGCCGATGTCGAGAAACGCGACAGTGCCATCCAGGCTGTCAGCGGCCAGTCGCGTCCCGTCGTCGCTGACGGCTATCGAGATGACCATGCTCGTGAGGGACCGAAACGGGTCGTTCTCGTCCCCGATGAACAACGGCTGCCCGAGGACGCGAGGATGAAGCGGGTCCGAGATCCCCCACATGGTGATGGTCCCGTCCTGGCCTCCCGCGACCAGTGTTCCACTGTCGTTGCCGAACGCGACTTCGGAGACACCACCCGTGTGATTGTCGAGGGGCCCGGCGACCTGCCTCGGGTCGTCCGGGTCGCTAATGTCCCACAGGAATGCGGATCCCCCGTCAGAGCTGGTCGCGAGGGTGTGGAGATCGTCGCTTAACGCGAGCGACCGGAGTCGCCCCGCGTGACCGACAAGGCTCGAATGCAGGAGAGGCACGCCTGCCAGGCCACTCAGGAGTTCAGACCGCGTCCGTTGGCTCGGGGAGATCTTGTCTGCCGCGACCTCCAGGCGGAGCGCCGCCCTCGGGTCGGTCGTCTTGGTAGTGTCCGCGCGAGCGAGCAGACCATCGGCGATCGCCGCCAGCCGCGCCTTTCTGATCGCCGACTCGCGGTCTGCCGCGCTTCTCCAGAGGACAAGGCCGGTACTGCCGAGTATAATCAACGAGGCGAGAGCGACCAGAGACGCCTGCGTCCGTCTACGACGCCATTTCCCACGTCGCACGCCAGCTTCAAGAAATTGTCGTCCAGCCGCGCTCAGGTCGGCTGTCCGGACGCTTCGAGCAGCAGTGGAAGCCCGGTCCAGGTTCCACAGGAAGCTGGCCGACTCATCGTTTTCGACCCATTCCGTGGCCGCGTCCTCGACACTCGCCTGCATCTTTACGCGGGCCGCCGCCTCCGTGAGAGCCGTCGCGAGCGGAGGCCAGTCCGTGAGGATCTTGGCATGGGTTATTTTGGCCCGTGGCGGACCATCGTCCGCGCTGACCGTCACCAAGCGTTCGTGCACGAACTGGTCTAACTCGACGCGGGCCGTGGACGAGAAGTCCGCCAGGTCGACGGAACGGCGGGTAAACCGCCCGCCGACATCCACCGAAGCCATACGCAAGAGATTGGTGAGCACCTGCTCGGCCGAGCGGCCACTGGCGGCGCGAGCGGCCGACAGGGCACGGTCGGCCTGTCGCGACAACGCTCCCCGGACACCACCGAGCAGCTCGTATCTGTCGGCTGACAACGTCTGGCCCTGACCAACACCGTCCGCGAGCCGTTCGAGTACGAACGCAAGAAGTGGGAGCGCGTCGCCGCTTCCGGTGTCCTCGACGATCCGCGCGACCAAGCCGTCGGATATCGACATGCCAGCTACTCTCGCCGGCTCCGTGACGACCAGAGGCAGCTGCTCTGTCGAAAGAGGTCCCAGGAGCGACGTGGCAACCGGTACTCCCACGCTGGAGGCCAGGCTCGAAAGCTGGTCGAGGTACTCGGAGCGCAGGGTGATGACAACATGCAACTGTCCGCTCGACATTGCGCTCCCGAGGACGGCGGCAAAGCGTTCCAGCTCGACTCCGGGACGCTGCAGCAGCACCTCTTCCGCCTGGTCGACGAGGACCAGGAGCCGGCGAGCTGGCACGGTGGCCGCGAGAAGCTCGTCGACGAGCCCGTCGAGCCCAGTTCCGGCGTCCAGAGACTCGGCCACCGTGTCGAAGGTCCAGGGAAGACCGTGCTCCTGCCCCTCCGCCGCGAGCACCCTCGCCAGTGAGGTGCGAGGGTCCGCTCCTGCGGCGAGCGACGGAAGAACCCGCCACGCGCTGTCGGAGGCCAGCGTGGGAACCAGGCCCGCGTGCATCAGGGAGGATTTCCCGCACCCCGAGGGCCCGATCACGGCGAGAAGGATGCCGCGACCGGTCTCCGCGGCCGCGCGGAGCCGCTCCGCGAGTTCCCGGGTCTCGGCACCACGCCCGAAGAACACTCTCTCGTAGCCGGCGTCGAAGGCACGCAGGCCAGGATAGGGAGAGCGCCCCGGTGACCATCTGGCCGCTCCGCCGGGCGTGAGACCGCGCAGTGCCTCGACGAGGTGGGAGCGCGCCTTGACGGGATCCGCGTCCAGATCGGCCCACTGTGTTCCGGAGGAGATCAGACGGTGGCTGGCGTTCTTCGCCGCGCGCACCGGAAGAATTCGTACGCCGTACGCGCCGGCTATTCCGAGCTCGGCCGCGCACCATGGCGACGAGACAAAGGCCGGAGTTACGAGGCAGACAAGCGCGTCCGCGCGACGGATCTCGGCGTAGAGGCGCTCACGCCATGCCTCGCCGACCCGCAGCCCGACCTCCAGATCGTGCGCGAGGAAGGCGGTGTTGCCTGACACGCGCAACCATCTGAGGACTTCCTCGGCAGTTTGCCGGTCTTCGAAGGCATAGCTGATGAAGACGTGTGCCATCTGCAGGATCCCCCGTAGCTGCGAGAACGCCCCGGCCGTTCACCCAGCACTCAACATAGGCATCTCACTGTCAGTATGGCATGGTGTGACTTCGTATGGCGAGCACTCGACGGGATTTGCCGTCCAGGCGCGGTGGCCCGGCGGGTCCGCTGACTCTGGGGCAAGCTGGGCTTCCAGCAGCCGTGCAGCAGCGTTCACCCGCTCGGCATACTCGCTTGCACCCACCCGAGAGTGGTCACCCACAGGCAGATAACTACTACTATCTACGTCGCTAGGTCACGTCGAGGCCGCTCCAGGCGCCGGTAGCTCAGCGTCACGTCGAACTCGAAGTTGCCAACTGCGTTGGGGGCGTAGTCACTCGGCGATACGCGAAGCCAAGCCGCGGCAGGGTCGTCGACCATGCGAAACGGAGTCACTTCAGGCTGCGGGCGTGGCGACGTCCACAAACTAACCATAACGTAACGGTAGAGTTGACCGACCTGTCGGATGGCCACTCCCGTCATATGGGCGCGGGAACAGGTCAGCGGGTCCGTGGCGCGTCGATCGCGGGGCGGATGGATCGCAGAGTCACCGCGTGGTAGTCCTGATCGACGACTCGCGCCAGTGCCCACGCTGACCGGGATGTCGACCATGACAGTCCTGTGAACCCGCCCGAGCCGGAGCACGCCGCCTCCACAACGTGACGGCGCCACAGTTCTGACAGCCCTCGCCGGGCCGCCGGGCTCGAGGCAACCGTCCAGACACCGCCCAGGATGACGGGCACGTAGATCGTGATCTCCTTGGCGACGGCCTTCACGCCGTGTTTCGTCGCGGGGACTCCTATGCGGCGATGGCCTCGGCGGCGACCTTCAACGCGGCGAGGCGGTCGGCCCGGGACTCGCCGAGGACGGCGCGGACCTCGGCCAGCCGGGTGGGGTCAAGCGGGTAGCTCCGGGTGGTCTTCTCGGCGCGCATCGTGAGCAGGCCGGCTTCACGCAGAACCTTGAAGTGCCGGCTGGCATCCGGCGCGGATGTTCCGGCGATCTCGGCAAGTTCACCGGCGGTGCGTTCGCCGCCGAGCGCGAGTCGGAGCATCGCCCGGCGGCGGGGGCGGGCCAGGACGCGTAACGCGGCGTCAACCTGGCCCGGCTCCAGCTCCGGGCCAGGTGGGCTGCCAGGAGTCACGGCTGTCGACCCAGCACGCCGAGGAGCCGGTCCTGCAACGGGGCGTCGTTGGGTATCGCGACCTGCGGACCGATCAGACCGAACGCGGTCGCGGACGACGTGCCCTACCGGTGAGTGCCTGGCGTTGGGCGGGGGAGTTGGTGGTCACGGCTCCAGGTCTGGGCGGCGATTTGTGTGGCGTCCCAGGGTGAGCCGAGGGGCGGGGTGTAGGAGAGGTCGTCGACGGTCATGCTGTGGAAGATCGCAGTGGCGTAGGTATCGACGCGTTTGGCTTGTCGATGCTGGCCATGATCGCGTGGGTGTCACCCATGGAGTGCAGCAGATGCACCCCGTCAGCCGGACCGAGACTGTCGGACGGGGCGGCGGGGGTGAGCAGGTCGCCAGGGTCGGCAAGGCCCGCGATCGGGGAGACGGCGGGCAACGCCCCCGTTCCGATGATCAGTTTGTCGTAGGGCAGGTGTTCTTCCTGCCCTACGGGGCCACGCAGTGCGAGGCGGTGGCCGGTGACGTCGATGCCGGTGGCCCCCGTGTTGACGCGTAGTTGCATGCCGGTGGCCTGCAGGTCGGCGTGGGCGCGGTGGGCGAGGTTCGACCACTGCCTGACTTCGCCCGGGGCGGTTCAGTCGGAGGGTGCGCAGGCCGAGGGGCGGGCCGTGGAGTACCAGAACCTCGCCGTGGAGCTGGGCTGCGGCGGTCCGCGCGCAGCCAACCAAGGCATGGCGGAGTGCCGGCCACTCGGCGAGCCTCCGCTGGGAACTACACCCCTGGCCGCCGAGCGGCTCAATCTCTCTGAACCGTAATGCACCTTCGGCGGGGAGGCCAGCGATGGTGGCTCTCAGGAACGTCCGCCGCTGCAGCGGACGGTCATCGGCCTCGACTTCGCACATCGCCGCAGGTCAGGGATACTTTTCCCGCCCGGCAGAGCGTGCCGAGCTACGACTGACGCTAACCCTGTAGCAACGTCCGCGGACGGCGGCAGAACAGAGGATCGCCGGATATCTAGATCGGCGACCCGAAGCCGCAGGTCATCGGGCTGTCGCAGTGCCCGCAGGCCATTCGCCAACGCCTGCTCGATATCCAAAAGCGGACGGTCATAAATCGGCATCTGCGCAGGTCGACGGGGGTATACCCTGGACCGTCCGCCGTTTTTGCATCACGGTCGGTTGCTACACCCGTTGCTACATAACGATCTTCAGGCGACCTAATTGATCTCAACGGAGAGGCAAAAGGCCTGGTCAGAGGTGGTGGGCAGGGGCGGGGTCGAACCGCCGACCTTCCGCTTTTCAGACGGCCGGTCGTGCGGGTGGCCGGCGCGGCGCCGCAGCGGGACAGCCAGTACAGGCCCGCTACGAGCGGCTCATGGCGTCGACGACGGCAACATCGGCCAGCCGCCGGATCCGCCGGACCTTGCCACCTCCCAAGGAGCGACGGACCAACTACGTGCTCAAGCCCACGCCGAAGCAAGTTGCGGCACCAGCGCATGGAGTGGCTGCGACAACTCACATCGGCTCGGTGGGCACGCCGGCCCGGGGCCTGTGCTGGCGCGGGATCCGGGCCGGCGTCGGGGGTCAGCGCGAGCGGGACATGCGGTCGGGGCGCAGAACCAGCTCGACGCCGAGCAGCTCGATGCGCGGGGCGCCGTCGCCGTCGAGCACCGCGACGTCGCAGTGGGTGTGGACGCCGTCGATCCCGCGGGCGTGCACCACCCCGCGCGCCGGCTCGCGCAGCAGGCCGGGCCGGTGGATCCGGCACTCGCGCACGGCGACGGGGATGGCGCCGCCGAGCGCCCGCCACGCCCAGAGGCCGGCGAGCTGCATCCCGCCGTCGAGCGCGGCGACGTCGAAGTACCAGCCGTCGCCGCCCCACGCCAGCTCGTCGACGCCGACCACGGTCCCCTCGGCGCCGTCGGGCGACATGCCCATCAGCCAGGTGATGGCGTGGAAACGCGGGCCGTGGAAGAGCGCGCCCTGGCCGTAGATGCGGTCGCGGTGGCGCGCCGACTCCTCGGGGTGGTCCACCAGGCCGGCGGGCGTCGGCCACCGCTCGCCGGACGTCGGCGGCGACCGGTCGGGCCCGAACCTCGCCGAGTAATGCGGGACGCCGCCCTCGCCGTCCACTCGGAGCAGGGTTTCCCCCGGCTGGCGGCCGGGCGCCGCTACGACGGCGAACCGGTGGCCGCCGCGGGCCAGCTCGGGTAGCGCGATCTTGCGCAGGACCCGCAGGTCCCGCAGTGTCACGCCGGCGGCGGCGGCGGGGCTCAGCGCGAGCGCGCCGCGGGCCAGCCAGTCGAGCGCCATCGCCAGCGGGAGGACGGCCGTCCCGGCCGGGCTGTGGTCGACGAGCCAGGGCTGCGCGCCCGCGTGCACCGCGAGCTCACCGAGGACGCCCGCGGCCGGGCCCCGCCCGGCCCCGCCGATCACGCTCGCGTCACAGCTGGCGATCATGACGCGAGTCGACCCGGCGGCCGTGGCGGGAGCGCCGTCCGGTGCGCCCGTCAGCTCGTCGGCGAATGCCTGTGCCCCGCGGGGCAACGGGATCGGCGGGATGCCGCGCCGGGTGAACGCCTCGGCGAGCAGGGAACCGACCATGCCGCCGGCCCACGGTCCCCAGGCGATCGACCGCACCAGGCAGTCGGGATGAGCGGCCTGGTACGCCGAGGCCACGTGGTCGAGGGTCGCGTTGGCCATCGCGTAGTCGCTCTGGCCCGGGTTGCCGAACCAGCCGGCGACCGAGGTGAACAGGCAGAGCAGCCGCAGCGGGTCGCCGGCGAGCTCCGCGAGCAGGACGCGCAGCCCACCGACCTTGGTGTCGAAGACCCGGGCGAAGTCGTCGTCCGTCTTGTCGACGATCAGCCTGTCCGCGAGCGCCCCGGCGCCGTGGACGAGCCCGTGCACGGGACCCCACTCGCGCCGCACCTCGTCGAACGCGGCCGCGACGGCACGCTCGTCGCGGACATCCAGGCAGTGGTAGCGGACGGGCGCGCCGATCTCGGCCAGCGCCGCGAGCGTGGCCCGGACCTCCCGGACCGCGAGGATCTCGCGGGCCCGCGCCCGCAGCCGCGCCGGGCCGCCCGCGGTGCCCGACACCCGGGCCAGCTCGCGGACGAGTGCCCGTTCGTCGCGCGCCCCCGCCAGCCCCGGCGGCTCGTCGGCCAGCGCCGTCCGGCCCAGCAGAACGAACCTGGGCCGGTGCCGGCGCGCCAGCTCGACGACGCCGGCGGCCGTCACCCCCCGGGCCCCACCGGTCACGGCGATCACCGTCTCCGGGCCGATCTCCAGCTCCGTGCGCGCGGCGTCCGCGGGGAGCATGACCGGTACCAGGCGCGTCCCGTCGCCGCGCAGTGCCACGACGGGCGTGTCGCCGCCGCGGAGCAGTTCGGCGGCGACGACGGCGGCGACCGCCGCCGGCGACCGCCCCGCACGCTCGCAGTCGAGGGCCTTCACCGCCACCGAGGGCCACTCCGCGGCCGCGGTGGTGGCGAGCGCGGCCAGGCCGCCCAGCCACGCCCGGTCGCCACGCGCCCCGCCGAGCCCGAGATCACCGCCGGTGTCCTGCACCGTGACGAACACGGCCGCGCCCCGGCCGCCCGGGTTGGCGTCCTCGGTGAGGCCGGAGCCCGCGACGGCGCGGGCCCAGTTGAAGGCGTCCCGCTGGACCTCAAGCATGGCGCCGGTGGGAGATCCGTCGGTGGCGGCGGTGTCCGGGCCGGCCAGACCACCGAGCAGGACCACGCCGCCGCGGGCGCGGGTGAGAACGGCCGCGGGCCGCCTGCCGACCGCGAGCTCCGCGGCGACGCCCGCGTGGGTGAGCTCGTCCACCAGGGCCGCGCCGACCCCGCTGCCGCCGTCGACGACTGTCAGTGGACGCCCGCGCAGCCCGCGCATGGCCAGGCCGGGTGCCGACGCCTTCTCGAGGCCGGCGACGAACCTGCTCAGGCGAAAGGGGGCACCACCGGCCGTCCCGGGGGCGGCGGTGGCCAGCTCGGGGCCAGCGCCAGATGAGTCCGGGCCCGCGCCGGGCGAGCCGGGATCGGCGTCCGGCGAGGCGGGGCCGGTGCCGGGTGACTCCGGGTCGGCGCCGGGTGTGTCGCCGCCGCCCGGTGAGCCCAGGCGCTGCCGGATCAGCTCCACGACCTCGCCGAGGGTGCGCAGCGAGGCGAGTTCGGCGATCGCGTCGGTCTCGCTGACGTCGACCGCGACGTCGCCGACCTGCTGACGCAGCGCGGAGAGGATCTCGACCTTCTTGAGCGAGTCGATGCCGAGATCGCCCTCGAGCTCCATGTCGATGTTGAGGACTTCCTTCGGGTAGCCCGTGCGCTCCGAGACCACGTCGAACAGGAGGTCCGTCACCTCCTCCGGGGTCATCCCGGCCGGCGCCGGCCCGCCCTCGGGTTCCGCCGCGGGCGCAGGCCCAGTAGCCGGTGCGGTCGGGGCGGCACCTGCCGGTTCCGCCGGCGCAGGACCGCCAGTCGGTGCGGGCGTGGCGAGTGCCGGTTCCGCCGGCACCGTCGGTGCCGGCCCGCCCGCGGTCGGGGTCGGCGGTGCGGCCGTGGCCCAGCCCCCTGTCTCCGCCGGCGCCGGCGTGGCCGGTGCTGGCGGCGGTGTCGGCATGGGAGGAGGCGGAGCCGGCGTGGGCGGCGGTGCCGTGACGGCGAAGGCAGCGGCCGTGGAGGGGCCGCGCGGCGCGGCAGAGGGTGGCGCGACAGTGTGCGGCGCGGAGGACTCGGCCGGTCCGAAGCTCACGCCGTCCACGACCCGCGGGTGGCTGTGGGGGCCGTCGGTGGGCGGTGCGCCGGCCAGCCAGGAGCACACCGCGCCGGTCACGCGCAGAAACTCCAGGTGCGCCTCGGTCATGAGCTGCTGGTAGGAAGTGTGGGCCGCCGCGGTCTGCCGGTGGGTCTGCTCGACCGCCTCCGGCCACCCGGGCGCCAGCCGGAGCGTGGGCGGCTCCCCCGGACCGGCGGCCAGGGCCGGCGGAGCCGCCGACCCCAGTGCCGATGTCGGGCCCGATGTCGGACCCGGTGCCGGCGGCGACTCCGGTGCCGGCGGCGGCGGTGCCGACTCCGGTGCCGGTGCCGGACTCGGGAAGGGGGCCGCGCTCATCACTCCGGGCGTGTCGCCGTCGGGTGGCGCCATTGCCTCGGCAACCTCCGCTCCCCCGCCCGCCGCACTCCGGCCCGCGGTGTCCGCACCTTTCACAGCCCCGGGATCGACCCCGCCCCCGGACCCGGCCCCGGCCCCGGCGTCCGCCTCCGGGTGCACCCCGGTCGGCCCGGTCTCGGCCGCCAGCCCGGTCTCAACCGTCGGCGGCGCGGGCTCGGTCGCCGGTGCCGGAGCGGCGGAGGTCACGTGCCCGTTGGAACTGACGTCCGGATGTACGGTGCCGGGCTCGTTCCAGACGAAGCCGTTGGACGAGCGGGCGTCCCCGGACGTCTCCTGGACAGCCGGGGTGGCCAGCAGCTCGGGCGACGGGTAGTAGCGCCCGTAGTTCGATCCGTCGATCTTCACGGTCATCACCGGCTCCCGTCGCTCGGGTACGCCCCGGGCCGCCCAGAGGCGGTCGAGGTCGAGATCCAGGCCCAGGGCGGCCAGCCGTCCCAGCGCCGACATCAGCGTCGCGTCGCCGTCCTGGCCGCGGCGTTCCAGGCTGATCGCCGCGTGCTCCCGGCCGTCGAGGATCTGGTCGACCAGGCCGGTGAGCGTGCCGCCGGGGCCGACCTCGACGAAGGTCCGGACGCCGTCGGCGTACATGGCCTCGATCTGGTCGACGAACCGGACCGGGGTGGTGAGCTGGTCGACGATGCGCTCGCGGACGGCCCACGGGTCGCTCGGGTAGGGACGTCCATCGGCGCCGGCGTAGACGCCGAACCGGGGGGCCCGGATCTCGAGGTCGTCGACGAAGCGGCGCAGCGGATCCCGCGCGCCGTCGAGCAGGGGGCTGTGGAAGCCGGCGGCCGTGTCGAGGCGGCGGGTGGTGATCCCGGTGGCCGCCAGCCGCCGGGCGGCGGCCACCACTCCGTCCGCCGTGCCGGAGAGGACGACCTGGCGCGGCGCGTTCAGATTGGTCATCCAGACGTCCCGGCCCAGCTCACCCTGGGCCGCCTCGCCGGCCCCGGCCCCGGCCCCGGGCTCGGGCTCGGGTGCGCCGAGGGCAGCTGTGACCTCGGCGGGCGTTGCCACAGCGGCGAGCATTCCGCCGGGTGCCGTGGCGGCGGCGTCGCGGACGAGCTCGCCCCGGCGGCGCGCGAGCGCGACCAGGGACGCGGCGTCCAGGACGCCGGCGGCGCACAGCGCGGCCAGCTCGCCGAAGCTGTGCCCGGCGGCTGCGCGGGGCCGCACGCCGACGTCGGTGAGGGCCGCGAGCAGGGCGAGCTCGTGCACCGCGAGTGCCGGCTGCGCCCATTCGGACGCGGTGAGCGCGTCGCGCTGGGCGGCCTGCTCCGCTTCGCTGAACACCGGCGGTGGGAACACCATGTCGGCGACAGTGCCTCCGACGGCAGCGCCTCCGGCGGCAGCGCCCCCGGCGGCAGCGCCGTCACCGAGCCGCAGGACGCCGAAGCGGTCCCACACCTGGCGGGCGGCGGGATGGCGTAGTGCCAGGTCCCGGCCCATCCCGAGATACTGGCTGCCCTGCCCGGGGAAGAGGAACGCCAGCCGGTCGCCGGCATCGTCGGCGGGCCGGCCCGCGTCGACCTGGTAGTGGACGCCGACGGGGTTCGTGAACGACTCGTCCGGACGCCGCGCCACCAGGGCGGCCGCCTGGTCGAGCCGGGCCGCGAGCTGCCTGGTGCCGACGGCCGCGACGGCGAGCCGGACCGGCTGACCGGGGTCGAAGCGGTGCTGGCTGGCCCAGGCGAGCGCCGCCGTGCGGCCGGAGTCGAGGGACCGGTCGTCCTCGTCGGGCAGGTCGACCGCGCGCAGCGCGTCGAGGATCTCCTGCGCGTTGGCACCGCTGAACAGCACCAGCTCGCTGCCCGCCGCCACCGGTCCGGCCGCCTCGACGGGCCCGGCGCCGTTCAGCGCCGCACCGGTCGCGACGGACCCGGTCGCGACGGACCGCGTCAGTGCCCCGGCGGCCGGCGGGGAGCCGACCATCACCGGGGCCGGGGAGCGCGGGGCCTCCTCCAGCGCGATGTGGAAGTTGATCCCGCCGAACCCGAAGCTGGAGACCGAAGCCCGGCGCGGATGATCCGCGGGCTCGGCCCACGGACGTCCCACCGTGTTCAGGTAGAACGGGCTGGTCTCCAGGCCCAGGTCCGGATTCGGCTCGGTCACCTTGATCGTCGGGGGCAGGGCATGGTGGTGCAGCGCGAGGACCGCCTTGACCAGCCCGGCCGCGCCGGCCGCCGACTTGGTGTGCCCGACCTGCGACTTCACCGAGCCGAGCGCGCACCAGCGGTGGTCGCTGCGGCGGGCGTCCCCGAAGACCTCGGTCAGCGCGGTGACCTCCGTGCGGTCGCCGACGACGGTGCCCGTGCCGTGCGCCTCGAGGAGCTCGACGGTCGCGGGGCTGTAGCCGGCGTCGAGGTAGGCGGCGTGCAGCGCCCGGATCTGGCCGCCCGGTGTCGGTGCGTAGATCGCGGAGCCGTGGCCGTCCGAGGACGCGCCGATGCCCCTGATCACCGCGTAGATCCGGTCGCCGTCCCGCTCGGCGTCGGCGAGCCGCTTGAGCGCGACCATCGCCACGCCCTCGCCGAGCAGCGTGCCGTCGGCGTCCGCGGCGAAGGGACGGCAGTCCTGGGTGGGCGAGAGCGCGGGCGTCCGGCAGAAGCTGACGAAGGTGCACGGGTTGTTCAGGGCGTCGACGCCACCCGAGATGATCATGTCGGCGCGGCCGAGGGCGAGCTCGTTGACCGCGGCGGAGACGGCCGCGAGCGAACTGGCGCAGGCGGCGTCCACCGTGTAGTTCACGCCGTGCAGGTCGAGCCGGTTGGCGACCCGCCCGGCGACGATGTTGCCGAGGCCGCCGGGGAGCGTCGCCTCCTGCCAGCGCGGATAGTCCTTCATCATGTAGTCGCAGATGTGGTCCGCGTCCGGGTGGGAGAAGCCGAGGTCGCGCAGCGAGCGGTACCACATCGGCCGGCCGAGCCGGATGTAGATCTCGCTGAGGAGCTCGAGGTTGCCGCTGCCGAGGATGATCCCGAACCGGCCGCGGTCCGCCTGCTCGTAGCGGTCGCCGAGAGCGTCGCGCAGCGTCTGGTCGGCCACCTTGAGCGCGAACAGCTGGGCGGTGTCGGTGGCGGGGATGATGCTCGGCGGGATGCCGAACTCGGTCGGGTCGAAGTCGACGAGCGGCAGGAAGGACCCGCGGCGCACGTAGGTCTTGTCGAGCACGGACGGATCGGGGTCGAAGTAGTCCTCGGGGAGCCAGTGGGAACGCGGGACGTCGGTGATCAGGTCCTCGCCGCGCAGGATCGAGTCCCAGAACCCGGGCGCGTCGGTCGAGCCCGGCATGATCGCGCCGACGCCGACGACGGCCACAGGCACCTGCGGCGACGTCCGCACCGCGGTGGTGGTTGTCATGTCTGGTGTGCTCCTCTCGTCACGGGCGCGAGGCTCAGCTGGGCTCGGGCGCGAGGCGCCGCGGCGGGAACACCGGCTCGCCCACCGGCAGCCCGCAGGTGCGGAACTGGTGGGCCCGGGTCACCACCGCGGCGCCTTCCAGCAGGTTCAGCGCGATCTGCACGACCGTGCGGTTGGCGGGCTCGGCGAGGAAGCTGCCGGCGACCCAGCGGTTGAACGCCCCCATCGCCGGGCCGCACCAGATCTGGTAGTCGGTGCGCCGGCTGCCGTCCCCGGCCAGCGCCCACCGGCCCGAATTGCCCAGGTACCAGCGGAACACCAGCGCCATCCGGTGCTTGGGATCGCGCCGCGCGCGGTCGACCTGGCCGGGGTCGCGGGTCTGCCAGTACTCGGCCGTGCGCCGCCAGACGTCGTCCAGCGCCATGCCGAAGACGTCCCGTTCGAGCTTCGCCCGCTCGGCGCCGACGATGTCGTCGAGGCCCGCGTGCCGGCGGTAGGCCTCGTAGAGGGTGCCCGCCCGGTTGGCGAACATGGTGCCCCGGTGCAGGACCTGCACCTTCGCCCCGAGCTCGAACATGTCGGCCGCGGGCGCCATCGCCACGTCGGCGATGTCCGCGCCGGCCAGCATCGCCTTGGCGTCGTCGGACTGCCCCGACTCGGCACTGAGCTGATTGACCGACCCGGTCAGCACGTAGGCGGCGCCGAGCGCGAACGCCCCCGCGACGCCCCGCGGCGTGCCCAGGCCACCGGCCGCGCCGATCCGGGGGGTGGTGCGCAGCCCGAACCGCTCGACCACCCTGTCCCGCGCGGCCTGCACCGCCGGCAGCAGCACGGCCAGCGGACGTCTGTCGGTGTGCCCGGCGCTGTCGGCCTCGACGGTGATGTCCTCGGCGACGGGCAGCCCGGCCGCGAGCTCGGCCTCCTCGGCGCTGAGCTGGCCGGCGTCCACCAGGACGCGCAGCAGCGGCGCGGGCGGCGGCGACATGAACAGCTCGGCGACCTCCGGGCGGGAGATCTTCGCGAAGACCCTCGTCCGGCGCACGACGCTGCCGTCGGGCGCGCGCCGCAGCCCGGCCGCCGCGCACCGCACCACCGCCGGGGTGAGGGTCATGAACGCCGACGCCGACACGCACGGGACGCCGTGGCGCAGCAGCATCTCGGCGGTGCCGTTCTCCAGGCGTGCGTCGCCCGGCGAATGCAGCAGGTTGACACCCCAGTTGGGACGGCCGCCGAGCGCCCGGGCCAGGGTGGTCACCGCCTGCTCGACCCGGTCGAGGGGCAGGCCGCCGGAGCCGAAGAAGCCGAGCATGCCCGCCCGGGCCATGGCGATCACCAGGTCGGTGGTGGCGATGCCGGTCGCCATCTCGCCCGCGATGTAGGGGAAGCGGACCTGGTGCGCCTGGGTGAACGCCCGGTCACCGAGCCACTCCGGGTACACCGGCGGCAGCATCCCGACGACCGTGGACGTGGCCGGTCCCCCGCCGGCGACCTGGCCACCCAGCCCGGCGCCGAGCCCGCGGCCCGGCACCGACAGCACGTGCACGGGCTGCCGGATCTGGCGGGCGCAGGCGAGCAGCCCCGGTCGGTCGAACGCGGCCGGGTACGGGCCGGGGATCCAGACCAGCTCGGCCTCGGCCGGCGCGACCACGGTCATCGGGACGGCGGTCATCGGGACGTCCTCGTGACCGGCTCGCGGACGGACCGCCGCTCGCGTTCCCGACGGGCCCGGGCCAGTGCCTCGAGCCCGTCGCCGGTCGCGGTGGACGGCCGGGCGTCGGCCAGCTCGGGCTCTACCAGGTCACCGACACCGAGGGCGGCGAGCAGGTAGTCGCGGTCGATCCGGCGCCCACACGGGCGCTCGCCCAGGACGGTGCGGGCCCGGGTGTCGTCGAAGGTGTGCCGGTGCCGCAGATAGGAGGAGAAGCCGGGCAGCAGGTCGACCATCCGCTCGACGCGCGTCTGGTCCGCGGGCGGCTCCGGGACGGCGACCAGGTGCGCGGGGAAGAAGCCCTCGAACAGGTCGATGATCTCCGGCAGCGTGACCTCGGTGTCGCCGACGATGTGGTAGGTCGCGACACCGGCGGGCCGCGCGACGGCGGCGGGCTGCGCGTGGTCGGCGATCCGCACCATGTCACGGGCCGCGTCCTCCACCGCCATCACGTTGAGTCGCGCCAGCGGGTCACCGACCACCCGCACGGTCGGGCGCGGGGCGCCGTCCAGCTCCTCGGGGGTGAGCGTGACCTCGGCGGCCATCGAGACGATCATCATGACGGCCCGCGCGACCACGTCCAGGGTGTGCGGCGGGAGATCGGGGCTCGGCGGGAGGTCGGTGAGCAGCAGGCTCGGGCGGAACACCACCGCCGGCCGGCCGTGCCGGGCCGCCCACTCCCGCACGAGGACCTCGCCGTCGTGCTTCGACCGCTCGTAGGCGTTCTCGAAGCCCTCCGACGCGTCCAGGTCGTCCTCGTAGACGACCCGGGCGGACCGCGCACCGGCCACGAACGCGGTGCTGACATGGAACAGCGACGGGCGGCGCGGGCCGGCGGTGACCAGGTCCAGCACGTGCCGGGTGCCGTCGACGTTGGCGCGGTGCAACTGGCCGGGATCGCCGGCGAGCGCGGTGTCCGCCGCACTGTGCCACACCGCGTGGACGTTCTCGGCCAGCTCGCGGAACGCCCGGGCGTCGAGTCCGAGCGCGGGCTGCGCGACGTCGACCTCGACGACCCGGATCCGGCGCGGGAGGTCGGCGAGCAGCGCCGGGCCGGCGCCGGTCGCGATGAGGAAGCGCCGGACCCGGTCGAGCGCGTCGGGCGAGCCGGCGT
This sequence comes from Frankia sp. Hr75.2, assembly GCF_949319125.1. Classification (NCBI taxonomy): domain Bacteria; kingdom Bacillati; phylum Actinomycetota; class Actinomycetes; order Frankiales; family Frankiaceae; genus Frankia; species Frankia sp. Hr75.2. The sequence goes on from NZ_CASGGV010000210.1 coordinate 26,546, forward strand.
GCGCGAGCAGGATCAGCCGGCGCCCCCGGTCGAGCAGCTCGCGGACGAGGCGCACGCCGAGGAAGCCGGTACCTCCCGTGATCGCGACCGCGCCACCGGCCGCCCGCGGGACCGTGCCGCCCGGCGCCTGTGCCGCCTCGTCCGCTCCCTCGTCACCCGCCGCCCGCGGGTCCGCGCCGCCGGTCGCATCCATACCGGTCACCCCCTGCCGGTTTGACCACCCGACGGGCACCGGGTCGTCGACCGACCCCACCCCGCCGCCAAAGGCACCGTCACGCACCGCTGCATTTTCCTTACGAGCAGTACCCACTCCGGCCTCGTGCGTACCCGCGCGGGCGGAAGGGACGGTTCGCCCGCGCGGGTCGACGGGGCGGGTCAGGGACTAACGCCGGGCGGCGGCGTGGGCCGGGGCTGGCGGGGGCGGCGGGGTGTGCGCCAAGGGTCGGCGCGGGGCGCGCGGGCGGATCAGCGGCGCGCCGCCTCGGCGCGGGCGACGACGCCGACGTCCGCCTGATCGGTGAACAGCCCGTCGATGCCCGCCCGCAGGTAGGTCACCTGCTCGTCGATGCCCCGGCCGAAGTCGCTCGGGCTGGTGCCCCGCCGCAGCTCCCCCGGCAGGAACGAGTTCTCGGCGCGGAACGTGTACGGGTGCACCAGCAGGCCGGCGGCGTGCGCGTTCGCGACGAGCGGTGTCGGTGCGCCGAGTTTCCCGTCGGTGCCGACCGGGATGACCTGGCCCTTCTCCGGCCCGATGCCGTTGGCGTAGGCCGCGATCGCCTTCAGGCCGGCGGGCGTCACCAGGTCGGCGTACGTCCGCGGGTCACCGGCGGCGACAAGGTCGTAGGGCGCCCCGCTCGCGCTCAGCAGCTGGACGGCGGACGTCCGCAGCCCGAGGCGGCGCAGCTCCGCCAGGTTCGTCGTCTCGAAGGACTGGACGAACACCGGCGCGTTGCGCGTGTTCAGGCCGTAGCGGTTCAGCAGGTCCAGCAGCCGCTTCTCCAGCGGGAGTCCGGCCTTCTGGAAGTACGTGGGGTGCTTGGTCTCCGGGTAGACGCCGATCTCGCGGCCGAGCTCCGCCGAGAGCCGCTTACGCAGGTCGAGAACCTCGATGAGGGTGGGGATCTCGAACCGCCCGTCGTACATCGTGTTCTCCTGCCGGATCGCCGGCAGCCGCTCCTTGGCGCGCAGCGTCCTGAGCTCCGCAAGGGTGAAGTCCTCGGTGAACCAGCCGGTGACCGGGATGCCGTCGAGCGTCTTCGTGGCCTTGCGGGCGGCGAACTCGGGCCGGTCGGCGACGTTCGTCGTGCCGCCGATCTCCGGCTCGTGCCGGCAGACGAGCTGGCCGTCCTTCGTCGCGACGAGGTCCGGCTCGACGAAGTCGGCGCCCAGGCGGGCGGCGAGCTCGTAGGAGGCCAGGGTGTGCTCGGGCCGGTAGCCCGAGGCGCCGCGGTGCCCGATCACCAGGATCCGGTTCCCCCGGCCCTGAGCCGCCGCGGACGGTGCCGCCGCCGGCGCGGCCACCGCCGCCGCTGACGCGGCCGGCGCCGTGGCCGCGACCAGCGGCGCGGCGGCGAGCCCGGCTATGAGACCACGCCGGCCCACGCCGCGCCGGCCGTTCCCGGTGCTCGTGCCCGTCCCAGCGCTCGTGCCGGTACCGGTGCTCGTGCCTGTCTCAGTGCTCGTGCCGGGCCCGTCCGGGCCGGGGAGATCCACCCCGCGAGACGCCACAGATCCTCCAACGCGGCGGCGGCGGCTCTCGCCGACGGCGCGTGCACCCAGCGAAGCAATCACCGCGAACGGCGGCATAGATCGAACATTGACCGGCGTGGTCGAACTCCGGTCCAGCCCGCGAACCATCGGGGTGGGTCAGGCCACGCGAGGGCGACATTCTGGTGAACTCCCGGTGCCGTGTCGCACGAACGACACGGCCGCGCCGCCTGATCCATGACGATCACCCCGTGCGCCCGATCCGTGACGATCACCCCGTGCGCCCGGCCCGCGTTCTCGGAATCGCGCTCGCCGTGCTGCTACTGCTGGCGGGGGTCGTCGTGCTCGCCGTCGTGCCGCGGCTCGGCGGGTCCGGCGGCGAGCTCACCACCGTCCGTGCCCTGGTGGGATCGGAGAAGCGGTCGTTCCTGAACGATCCCGACGTCACCAAGGCTCTCGCCGACGCCGGGTACCGGCTCGAGGTCGACGTCGCCGGCAGCCGGGACATCGCCACCAACCGGGACCTGACCGGCTACGACCTCGTCTTCCCCGCCAACACCCCGCAGGCCGACCGCATCCGCCGCGACCACGGCGTCACCCGGTCCAGCATGCCGTTCTCCTCGCCGATGGCGATCGCGACGTTCCGGCCGATCGCCGACCTGCTGACCCGCGCCGGGGTGGTGCGGGCCGAAGGCGGCACGTCCTACTTCGACATGCGCGCCTACCTGGATCTGGTGGCCGCGGGAACCCGCTGGTCCGACCTGCCGGGCGCCGACGCCGTCTACCGGACGGACCGCTCGGTGCTCATCGGGTCGACGGACGTCCGCACGTCGAACTCGGCCGCGCTCTACCTCGCACTCGTCTCCTACGTCGCGAACGGCGACGAGGTCGTCACCGACGCGCGCACCGCCGACCGGATGGCGGATCTCGCCGCCGGCCTGTTCCTGCGCCAGGGCTACCTGGACGCGACGACCGCCGAGCCGTTCGACGACTTCCTCTCCATCGGGATGGGCAAGGCCCCACTCGTGATGATCTACGAGGCGCAGTTCCTGGAACGGGTCCGGGCCGCGGACGGCTCGATCACCCCGGACATGCGTCTTCTCTATCCCACCCCGACGATCTACGCCCGGCACACGGTCGTCCCGCTCACCGACGCCGGGAACGCGGTCGGGACGCTGCTCACCACCGACCCCGAGCTGACCCGGCTGGCCGTCCGGCACGGGTTCCGGCCGAGCGACCCCGCCGCCGCCGGCGCGGAGCGCGAAGCGCGCGCCTCGAGCGCGGCGACCGGCCCCGCCGAGCTCGTCGACGTCGTCGAGCCACCCAGTCAGGAGATCTCCGAACGCATGATCGACCGCATCGAGGCCCGGTACGAGGAGGGGGCCGGATGATCCGGCGGGGCCGGATCATCCGGCGGGCCGCAGCCGGGCTGGCCGCACTGCTCGTGGCCGGGGCGATCGCCACCGCCTGCTCGGGCGGCGGTGACGGCGGTGACCCACCGCCGGGACGTCCTGGCGGCACCCCCGGGGCGCTGCGGGTGCTCGCGGGCTCGGAGCTGCGCGATCTCGAACCGCTGCTCGACGAGTTCAACGAGCAGACCGGCATCGAGGTCACGATGGAGTACACCGGAACCCTTGACGGCGTCGACCGGATCGCCGCGCGCGACCCGGCGGTCGACGCGGCCTGGTTCGCCTCCGACCGGTACCTGCGACTGGCCCCCGAGGGCAGGAACGCGGTCATCGACCGCATGACGACGATGATGTCCCCGGTGGTCATCGGCGTGCGCCCCGAGCTGGCGCGCCGCTTCGGCTGGGTCGGGAACCAGTCCGTCACCTGGGCCGACGTCGCTGCCAGGGTCTCGTCGGGCGAGCTGACCTACGCGATGACGAACCCGTCGGCGTCGAACTCGGGCTTCTCCGCCCTCGTCGGCGTCGCCGCCGCGCTCGCCGGCACGTCCGACGCGCTGACCCTGGACGACATCCGCCCGGCGGAGCTCACCGCGTTCTTCGGCGGCCAGGTGCTCACCGCCGGCAGCTCCGCCTGGCTGACGGACGCCTTCGCGACCACCGGCACACAGGCCGGGGCACAGCCCGGCGCACAGCCCGGGGGCCGGGCTGGCACACAGGGCGGGGGCCAGATCGGGGGAATGATCAACTACGAGTCGGAGCTGCTGACGCTGAACGCCGGCCGGCTGCGCTCGACGCCGCTCACCCTCGTCTACCCACGGGACGGGATCATCACCGCCGACTACCCTCTGCAGCTGCTGCGCGGCGAGCGGCGCACCGAGTACGAGCGGCTGGCCGGCTGGCTGCGCACGCCGGAGATACAGCGGCGCATCACCGCGCTGACCCACCGCCGCCCCGTGACACCGGGAGTACGCATCGACCCGGCCCCGTGGCCGGTGCGTGACCTTCCCGCCGAACTGCCGTTCCCGGCGACCCGCGCCGTCGCCGACCACCTGCTGAGCTCCTACCTGGACGAGTACCGCCGCCCCAGCCACGCGATCTTCGTCCTGGACGTCTCACCGTCCATGGAGGGCGAACGACTGGCGCTGCTGCGCACCACCCTCAAGGGGCTCGCCGGGACGGACGACAGCCTCTCCGGGCGGTTCACCCGGTTCCGCGGCCGCGAACGCGTCACCCTGATCACGTTCAGCGGCGCCGTGCATGACACCCTCGAGTTCACCGTCGACGACCCCGAGCCGGGTTCGGCCGGCCTGACGGCGATCTCCGCCGCGGCCGACGGGCTGACCCTGGGCTCCGGCACGGCGATCTACACCGCGATGACCTCGGCCTACTCCTACGCCGAGACCGCGGTACGCCGCGAACCGGACTTCCTGACCTCGATCGTGCTGATGACCGACGGGGAGAACAACCAGGGGGTCGACGCGGACGCCTTCCACTCCTCCTATACGGCCCTGCCCGGGACTGCACGGGCGGTGCGGACGTTCACCGTGGTGTTCGGCGACGCCCGGGTCGAGGAGATGCGCGACATCGCGCAGTGGACCGGCGGCGAGATGTTCGACGCGCGGTCGTCGTCGCTGCCCGAGGCGTTCCGCGAGATTCGCGGGTACCAGTAGCGGCGCCCCGGGGGGCGGCCCCGTACCGCGTCCACGCGGACTTCAGCGAAGGCCGGCTTGATTGTTCCGGCCCGCCTGCGCTTCGGCGGGTGGTCGCCGACGGGATGTCGCCTGCGCCGATCCGGGCACGAGCAGCACGGCGTGCGCGGCGCTCAGCGTTCGACCCCGTCGGCCTTCTCGCGGTAGTCGGTCGGCACGGCGCGGGCCGCCGGGTGCGCCCGCCCGGCGGTGCCGGCGGCGAAGGCCCGGAGCAGGTTCGCCGTGACCTGGGTGGTGAAGGCCCGGGGCGCCGGGCCGTGGACGCCGGGACCGCAGACGTCGTTGAGGGCGCACACCCAGGCGCTGGTGCCGGCGTCGAAGACACCGGCACCGGAGGGCGCCGTGTAGTAGGTGACGTCGGCGAAGTCGGGATCGTCCCGGCAGGTCACCGGCGAGTGACCGAGCACCTCGATCTGGCCGGGGGTTGGCACCGATGCGTCGACCCGGTCGTACTCGGGCCCGATCATCCCGGGGATGCGGTCGCCGGTCGCGGTGCCGGTGCCGGCCAGGAGCCAGTGCCGGGGGTTCCACACCGTCATGTCCGCGTGGGCCGGATTGCACTGGTACATGCCGCCGGTCAGTGAGCTCTCCGGGTCGGCGTTCGGTGGGGAGGGCCGGTTGGCGGTGATCCGTGAGTTGTCGACCCCGTACAGTGGGTCCTCGGCGGCGATCTTGTATCCGGCCTGGGTCCGGTTCGGCCCGGTTGGCGACGCCGACAGGCGGATACGGCGGTACACCGCGTTCGCGCCGAGGAACGCGATGTTCACCCCGCGGTCGCGTGCCGCCGTCAGCGCCGCGCGCATCTCCCGGCTGTAGTACTCGTCATGACCCAGGGAGATCACCGCGCGGGCCCCGTCGAGCAGGTGCGGGTCGGCGTGCAGGTCGATGTCCGTCGCGTACCGGACGGGCAGGCCCAGCCGCTCGGCGAGCATCACCAGCGGCTGCTCGTTGCCGGTGAAGTCCGCGGCGCCGTCCCCGAAGTCGTAGGGCCGGTCGAAGGAGACCACCCTGGCACGGTCGGTGAACCGCCCGGACGGTCCATGGTAGAGGCTGTAGCCTCCCCCAGGCGTTGTAGGCCTGCCAGGTGGTGACCGCGTTGAGGATCACGATCCGGCCCGGCTGCGCCGGGCCGCGGACGGTCAGCGGGACGTAGGCCTGCCAGCCGTCGGCGTCGTCCAGCCGGATCAGGTAGTCGCCCGCCGGCCAGGACGACGTCGCGAACGTCGTCGTCTGCCGCCATGACGTGGCGATCGTGTTCGTTCCCGGTGCCGGGCCCGGCACCGGCTGCCGGACGCCCGGCAACGGGCCCCGATGCTCGACCAGCCGGCACCCGTGACCGTCGTACCAGCCGACCCGGAAGACCGACACCGTGAGCGTCTGCGCCGTGGTCGACGAGAACAGCCGCACCGGCTCGCCGGGCGCGACGCTGGTCCGGTCAAACCAGCCCTCGACCTGGTGGGCGGTTCCCAGCCGCGCGAGCCCGCAGTCTCCCGGCAGCTTCGCGTTCTCCGCGCGCACGTCCAGACCGCCACCGGCATCCGCGCCGGATGGCCGGGCGGCTCCGCAGGCTGTGAACGCACCGCACAACCCCGCAACCGCCGCAGCGGCCGCGAACATCGCCACACCGAGCCGCGGCCGGCGACGTCCCGGTCGGCAATCGACGACAGCCCGCACGGGCCAGATCTCACCAAGCGTGGCCGGCGGTCACCGACAGCGACACGCGTTCGCCAGGCCGTTCGTTCTTCTCCTCGACCAGGGAGAGCGGCTCGGGGCGGAAGCCGTGACGGGCGCTGATCGCAGTCCCTGGCCGCGTGACCATCCGTTCGCCGCTGGTGTGCGAACCGGGGCTGGACGGGGCATCTCTGTCTGGTCCGGGGCGCCGGCGGAAGCGCACAAGGAGCGACGGACGGGGACAGCGATGGAATTCGGACCGCACGCCAGACATGGCCGGGCAGCGGAACTGCTCGTCTGCCTGCTCGCGCTGATCTCGTTCCTGGTGGCAGGCGCGTCGAGACAGGCCGGGGCGGCGTCCGGGGCGGTCGCGGCGGGATCGGTGGACGTTCCCGACGTCGTGTCCCGGGTCGAGCCGTCGGTCGTCACGATCATCGCCGGGTCGGAGCTGGGCAGCGGCGTCGTCTACCGGCAGGACGGCGTGATCGTCACCAACCAGCACGTCGTCGCGTCGGCCTCGAACGGGTCGGTGCAGGTGGCGTTCGCCGACGGCCGGCGGATGGCCGGGGACGTCCAGGCCGCGGACGAGATCAGCGACATCGCGGTGGTCCGGGTCGATCGGACCAGACTGCCGGCGGCGACATTCCGCCAGCAGCTTCCGCGGGTCGGCGAGCTGGCCGTCGTCATCGGCAGCCCGCTGGGGCTGGAGAACAGCGTGACCGCCGGTATCGTTTCGGGGCTCAACCGCATCCTGCCCGCCTCCGGCGGTGGCGGGGGCAGCCCGGCGGTCGACCTGATCCAGACGGATGCCGCGATCTCCCCGGGCAACTCCGGCGGGGCGCTGTTGGACGGTCAGGGACGCGTGGTCGGCATCAGCGAGGCGTACGTACCGCCGCAGAGCGGCGCCGTCTCCCTCGGATTCGCCATCCCGTCGGCGACGGTGGTCGACGCGGTCCGACAGCTCCTCGCTACCGGCAAGGTGCGGCACGCCTTCGTCGGCGTCCAGCTCACCACCCTCCAACCCCAGATCGCCGCGACCCTGGGGCTGGACGTCGACAGCGGGGCGCTTGTCCTGGACGTCACCGACAACAGCCCCGGGCAGAAGGCGGGGCTGCGTCCCGGGGACGTGATCCTGTCCTTCGACGGCAAACCGGTCTCCTCCGCGGAGGACTTCAGCGCGCGGCTGCGGGCGGTCGCCCCCGGGGACACGGTGGCCCTGGGGATCGACCGCGACGGGAACAACCGGCAGATCCAGGTCACGGTGACGGACCAGCCGACCTGAGCGTGCGCCGATCTCGCGGAGGTGGCCGCGGCATTTCCGCGAGCCGCCCAGCACCCGCCCGGACTCAGCGCCGCGTGGATGCCGCACGTGCCCCGACCGGGTCCGCTCACGGAGGAGGGCCGCTCGCCCAGAGGTGCCGGTCGCGACAGCGTGAGCTGGGCCGCCGCGCACCGTCGACGGGGGGCGCGACCTCGGCTCCCGCGTGGCCGTGGGTCGGGGGGCCGTCCCATACTGTTGCCTCCGGCGTGGCCTGCGGGCCCTCACCTCCGCGTGCGTCGGCGGTCAGAAACGCGAAGAGACCACCAACCGGACACGGCTGGATCAACCACCTGTATCCGGTGGTGATCCTCCGGAAGGCGCCTGCCACGGTGTTCCGTGGATCGGGCAGGATGTTCACAGACAGCGCCGCCCGGCGCGGGACGAGACTAGAGATGGTGACGACCTACCTGCTGGGCCTGGTATCCGCGGTGTGCTTCGGCGTATCCGCGGTGATCCAGCAGCGTGTCGCGTTCCACGCGCCGCCCGAGAACGTGCTGCGGCTGAGGCTGCTGCTCTGGCTGGTCCGCCGTCCGCTCTGGGACGTCGGCGTGTGCCTCTCGGCGATCGGCACGTTCGCGGCGGCGGCCGCGCTGGCCCGCTCGACGATCGCGTTCGTCGCCCCACTTCAGGTGTGCCAGCTGCTGTTCGCGCTGCCACTGGCGGCCGTCTGGGCCCGAAGACGGGTTCCGCGGCGCGACTGGGCCGCCGCGACCGCGACAGCGCTCGGCCTGGCGACCTTCCTGCTGGCCGGGGATCCGCACCAGGGTGATGTCGACGCGGCGACGACCGTGGGCTGGATCCTCACCGGCGCGTCGGTGGGCGGCCTGGCCATGTGGGCGGTGCTCGGCACCCGCCGGCTGGACCCGGCCCGCCGCGCCACCATGCTCGCCGGCGGGGCCGGCCTGCTCTCCGCGCTGCAGGGGGCCCTCGTCGGCGGGGTCGGCAGGCTCGTGGAGACGTCCGGGATCGGCGCGCTGCCGACCTCGTGGCAGACGTACGCGGTGGTCGTGGTGGCGCTGACCAGCGGCCTGCTCCTGCAGAGCGCCTACGAGATGGCCCCGCTGCCCGCCTCGCTGCCGGCCGCCGTGAGCATGGAGCCCCTCGCCGGCGTCGCCATCGGCGTGTTCCTGCTCGGCGGGATGCTGCGGGTCGGGCCGCTCGCCGTCGCCGGGCAGATCGCCGGCCTGATGATCATGATCTTCGGGGTGCGGACGCTCGCGACCTCGCCGCTGGTGACCGGGCAGCTGTCCCGGCTGCGGGCCCGTCAGTCGCAGGGCCAGCTCTCCCGGCTCGAGGACCTGCTCCACCGCGACCTGGAGACGCTGCGCACCGACCTGAGCCGGGGGCGCCGCGCCAGCACCGACCGCGCGCAGCGCCGGCAGTGCCGCCGCCTGCACAACGACCTCGACCGCATCCACTGCGAGCTCGCGAAGCTGGTCGACGACCGCGACCGGCTCGACGCCCGCATCCACTCGCTGCACACCGCCAGCGCGAAAGCGGCCACGATCTCCGGGCACGCGGCCGGCAAGGGCTCGGTTGACCCGGACTCGCCCGGGAAGCGCCCGGCCGGCAAGAGCCCGGCCAGCAAGAGCCCGGCCAGGAAGGGCTCGGGCGGCGGGGGCGCGGCCGGCGCCAGCAAGAAGGCGGCCGACCGGAGCGCGGCCCGCGGCCGACGCGGGCCCGGCGGAACACATGAGGCCAACGGCCACTCCGGGCATCCTGGCCTCGGGCAGCCAGGTCACCCTGGGCAGCCGGAGCTCGCCGGGCATGCCACCGCGGGGCGGCCGGAGGCCGGACCGCCCCGGGGGACGGCGCCGCGGCCCCGGCGTGCCCCCGGGATGGAGTCACGCCCGCGGCGGGCGGCGACCACCGCCCGCCTGCCCCGGGAGGGCCGGCCACTGGCGCGGGCCGCCGGCCCCGGCGGCGTGCAGGGTCAGCCGGGCGGCGCACCGGGCAACGGGCCCGGCCCGAACACGGGAAACGGCCCGAACACGGGAAACGGCGCGAGCAGGGGAACCGGCCCGAATGCGGGCGCCGGCCCGCGTACGGGTACTGGTGCCGGCCTGGGCGACGCGGCGGACGTCCTGACCGATCACGAGCTCACCGAGTCGCAGCGTTCCCTGGACGCGCGGGCTGATGCGCTCCTCTCCCAGGCCGAGCAGCTCTCACTGAAGGCCGACACGGTGCTGCGCTCCATGGTCCACTGATCACCAGGCCCTCTGACCAGACCTATCCTTGAGACACTGTGAGTCGGATCACGTAAACGCGGCGTGATGCGGGGTCGCCATTCGCCGGGGCGTTAATTGTATGCTGCAGCCAATTGCCGACCACGTTAGCCGTCGCCGGTCGACGCCGGCGGTTCACGAGACACCGCGGCCACCGACGGCAGGGAGAGCTCCGCGAGCATGGACGAGACAGCGACCACAGACAGCAAGGCACCCGGCGGCAGGGCGCCCACGATCGCCACCGCCCCACACGACACCCCGATCGAACGTGAAGAGCAGGTCGCGCAGCTCGCGGATGATCTGGCCCGACTGATGCGCGGGCTCACCCGCGCCCGGGCCCAACTCCTCGCCAAGGCGCGCCACGACGTGGAGTGGGCGGCGCAGATCCTCATCTCGCACCTGGCCGCGGGCGGCCCGATGCGCCTCGGCGCCCTCGCGACCTCGGTCCAGTCCGACCCGTCGACCGTCAGCAGGCAGATCGCCGCGCTGGTACGCACCGGCTACGTCGAGCGGCGCGCCGACCCCGACGACGGCCGGGCGGTGGTGCTGTATGTCACCGAGGCCGGCGAGCAGGTCTACCGGGATCATCTCCAGGTTCGCAACGAGCGCTACCAGGGCATGCTCGCCCGCTGGAGCAGCGAGGACCTCGTCACCTTCGCCACCATGCTGCGCCGGTTCGGTGACGACATGGAGGCCCACCAGCCCGCCTGGACGACGAAGCCGACCAGCGCGCTGTCCGGAATGACAAGGACCCAGGACGCCCACGACGCACCCTCGGGCCACACCGGCACGGGTCCTTCGACCAGGGAGGACTGCCGATGACCGCCGAGACCGTGGCGCCGACGCCCGCGGCACCGAGCGGGGGGATGACCCACCGGCAGATCATGACGATCGTCACCGCGCTGCTGCTCGGGACGTTCCTCGCCGCGCTCGACCAGACGGTGGTCGCGACGGCCATCCGAAGCATCGGGGACGACCTGCACGGCCTGTCCGCGCAGGCCTGGGTGACGACCGCCTTCCTCATCACCTCCACCGTCACGACGCCGCTGTACGGCAAGCTGTCCGACATCTACGGCCGCAAGCCGTTGTTCATGCTCGCGATCTCGATCTTCATCGTCGGCTCGGTGCTGTGCGGGATCGCGTCCAACATGTACGTGCTCGCCGGGTTCCGAGCCCTGCAGGGCCTCGGCGCCGGCGGGCTCTTCGCGCTCGCGATGTCGATCATGGCGGACATCGTGTCGCCGCAGCAGCGTCCCAAGTACATGGCGTACTTCATGGCGACGTTCGCGACCTCCAGCGTGGCCGGTCCGGTCATCGGCGGCTTCCTGTCGGGCCGCGACAGCGTGCTCGGCCTCGCCGGCTGGCGATGGATCTTCTGGGTGAACGTCCCGATCGGCCTGATCGCCCTGGTCGTCGTCAACAGGGTGCTGCGCCCGACCACCCAACGGGGGTCGACGAAGATCGACTGGTGGGGTACGGGCGCGATCGTGGCCGCGGTCGTCCCGCTGCTCCTGGTCGCCGAGCGCGGCCGCGAGTGGGGCTGGGTCTCGATCGCCTCGATCGCCTGTTATGTGATCGGCGTCGCCGGCCTGGCCGGCTTCGTCTGGGCCGAGCAGCGGATGGGTGACGACGCGCTGATCCCCCTGCGGCTGTTCCGCATCCACACGTTCTCGGTGAGCTCGGCGCTCTCGATCGTCGTCGGTATCGGAATGTTCGGCGGGCTGGCCGCGCTCCCGCTGTACCTGCAGATCGTCAAGGGCGCGTCGCCGACCAAGGCGGGCCTCCTGCTGCTCCCGCTCATGCTCGGGGTCATGGCCGCGTCGATGACGTCCGGACGGCTGACGGCGCGCAGCGGCCGGTACCGCCGCTACCCGATCATCGGATGCGTGGCGCTGCTCGTCGCACTCGGCCTGCTGTCGTTCGTCGGCGCCGACACCCCCCTGTGGCAGACCGACCTGTACATGCTGCTGTTCGGCGCCGGGCTCGGGCTGAACATGCAGACCCTCGTCCTGGCCATGCAGAACTGCGTCGCGCCGCGCGACATCGGCGTCGCGACCGCCTCGGCGACCTTCTTCCGGCAGATGGGCGGCACGCTCGGGACGGCGATGTTCCTCTCGATCCTCTTCGGTGCCGCACCGTCCAGGATCGCCGACGCCTACTCGGCGGCGGAGGGCACCCCGGAATTCGCCGCGGCGGTCGCGGCGCACCCGGACCAGCTCCAGCAGGTCACGTCGAGTGGCTCGCTGGACGACACCGGTTTCCTCCAGTCCATCGAGAAGGCCATCGCCCACCCGTTCATGGTCGGTTTCTCCGACGCGATGGACGTGATGTTCCTGGTCGGCGTCGGCGTGCTCCTGCTCGGTCTGGTGCTGGCGCTGATGCTGCGCGAGGTCCCGCTGCGCACCATGTCCGGCCTCGAGGCCGCGAAGGCCGAAGCGGCGAAGAACGAGGCCGCCAGGCTGGCCGAGACACCTCGGCCGGCGGGGCCCGCGGGCACCACCGACTCGGCCGGCCTGGCGGAGTCGGCGGGTATGGCCGAGTTGGCCGACGTGGCCGAGCCAGCCGGTGTGGCCGGCCCGAGGCCCGCGGCCGGGGCACCTCAGGGCGAGACAGCCTCCTGATCGCGGCGTAGCCTGCCCCGCCGCAGCCCCTCCGCGAAGGCGGTGGTGCTGAACCACTCCGGGAACGCCCGCACGAGTCGGGCGGGACCATGCAGGCGCACGTGCCCGTCCACCGTGAGCTCGCGGAAGGACGCGACCCCCACCAGCCAACGGTGCATGTGCGCGGTCTCGGCCTCGAGGGTCAGATCGACGTCCCGGCCCGGGTCCTCCCGGCACACGGTCACGGTGCGCTCGTCGATGTCGAGCCACCCCTCGGCCGCTCCTGCGCCGCTGAGGACAAGATGCACGATGGTCCGCCGGTCGGGCAGCGAGCTACCGACGGCGCACTGGTGCATGCGCCACATCAGGGCCAGGCCATCGCAGTCTTCGTCGCTCGGGTCTGCGAACATCCACTCCGCCGCCCGCTGGCCGAGTGCCCAGACCACGGACGCCAGCGCCGTTCCGGCCGGAGTCAGCGAGTACCGGACCTGCCGCCCCGACACGGCCGCGGCGCGGTGCACCAGGCCACGCCGTTCGAGCGTCCGCAGCCGCTACGCAAGCAGGGTCCGACTCAGCCTCGGCAGGCCGCGGTGGATCTCGTTGAACCCGCTCGCGCCGATAATGAGCTCGCGGAGGGCGAGGGGCGTCCATCGGTCCCCTACGACGGCGACGGCGACGGCGATCGGACAGTACTCGGCGTGGCGGGCCATACCCGGATGGTCGCACCTGGGTGGACGCCGGCGGTAGTACAGATCCCGTACCGGTCCGCACCCCTGGCCCGCACTCACGGTCCCGCTCCCGCCTCGCCTTCGCCCGCACCGCCTCGCCTTCGCCCGCACCGCCCCGCCCCGCCCGGCCCGTGCCCGTACCTGGCCTGGCCTGGCCTGGATGCGGGCGGCAGGCAGGCAGGCATCACAACACAGCAGGACAGGACCAGTACGGGATCGGTACTCGTCGGCTGGATCGTGCGCGACGCATCCTCGTGGCCGACGACGTCGTGCCCACACGGCGCCCCGCGGGAGGAGCACCTTCATGGCCACCACACAGACCCCACCGGCCCGACCGGACCTGGCCGACATCACGACCCGGCAGCAACGGGTCTGGTCCAGCGGCAACTTCGCGATGGTCGCGTCCCGCATCGTGCTCACGAGTGAGCTGCTCGCGGACGCGCGGACGCGCGCCGGCGCCGAGGGTCTCGACGTCGAGTTCCGCGTCGGCGACGCCCAGGACCTGCCGGTCGACGACGACTCGTTCGACGCGGTCCTCAGTGCCTTCGGCGCGATGTTCGCTCCCGACCACGAGCGCACCGTCCACGAGATCGTGCGTGCCGCGCGCCCGGGCGGGACGGTGGCACTCGCGTCATGGCGACCAGACGGGTTCATCGGCGACATGTTCCGGGTCATCACCGCACGCGTCCCAGGCCCGCCCGGGGTGCCGCCCCCGCTGCTGTGGGGAACCGAGCCGCACCTCGCCGATCTCTTCGGCGGTGCGATCGCCGACGCCCGCTCGACCGAACGGATCTGCACCTTCCGGTTCTCGGCCGCGGAGGAGTTCGCGGAGTTCTTCCGACGCTGGTACGGGCCGACTCACGTGGCGTTCGAGTCGCTCGACCCGGCGGAGCGGAGAAACCTCGCGGCCGATCTCACGGACCTCGCGCGACGTTGGGACCGGTACCGCGGCGATCAGGACGCGGTCGCACTGCCGGCCACCTACCTCGAAACCGTGATCACCCTCCGCTAGGCCCGGAGCAACTCTCCACGCACGAGCAATGGAGGCACGGTAGGAATCAACCATGACCGCATCATTGTCAACCCGATAGATGATCGGACTCTGTTCACACCGCAAGATGACGCACCTACCCCCGAATCCGCGCACACTGAGGGCTGGCGCCGGTTCCCGGCCTGCCCGCGAGCCGGCGAACACCCGGACCGCGGGCACGGCGGGACGGCGGCCAGCAGGCGCGCAGGCAATACGAGGAGGCCAGGTGTCGCAGTCCCCGCTCTCAGGAGAAGCGAAGTCACAGCCCTCGCCGGGTGAACCGGTCGCCGTTCTCCCGTCCGCACCCGACTCGCGCCTCGCGCGGCAGCTCGCGTTCATCCTGGAGATCGACAAGCTCAAGTCGGTGCTGCGGCGAAGCGTGCTCGCCGACGGATCACGCCAGGAGAACGACGCCGAGCACTCCTGGCACCTGGCCATGATGGCCATCGTGCTCGGCGAGTACGCCGACGAGGAGGTCGACACCGGCCGCGTCCTGCGGATGCTGCTCGTCCACGACCTGGTCGAGATCTACGCGGGGGACACGTTTCTCTACGATCCCGCCGGGGCGGCCGAGCAGGAGGCGCGGGAGCGAGCGGCCGCCGACCAGCTGTTCCCCCGCCTGCCGCGGGATCAGGCCGTACAGCTGCGCAGCCTGTGGGAGGAGTTCGAGGCCCGGCGCACCCCCGACGCGCGTTTCGCCCGCGCCCTGGACCGGGTCCAGCCGCTGATCCTGAACTACGCGACGGGCGGCGGGAGCTGGCAGACCCACGGCGTGCGGGCCGAGGACGTCCTGGCCCACCAGCGCGTGATCTCCGAGGGCTCGCACGCCCTGTGGGAGTACGTCGGCCAGCTCGTGGGTGACGCCGTCCGCCGCGGCTATCTGGCGGCGTAAGCCGCGCCGCCGGCCTGGACGCTCCTGGAAGCGAGGTGGGCCAGGACGGCCTGGTTCGCGGCCCAGCCGTCCGGGAACTTCACCGGCTCCCCCAGGTGCACCGGGTCACTGGTCGGATGGGTGTCGAGCAGGTCCCGGATGCCGGCCCGGGCGACCACCACACACGCCTGCCGGTGCCGGGAGGCGAGGACGCACAGCCGGCCGGCCTCAAGGTGGAACGCGGTCGCGTCCCGCCGCCCGGAAAGCGGGTGCAGCACCACGGTGACGTCGTACTCCCGCCCCTGCAGGCGGTTGGCCGTGTCGACAACGACCTGCCCCGGCCCGGAGCCGTCGGCGAGGTCACCGAGCGCCGCGCGGATGGCGACGACCTGGTCGCGATGGGCGGCTCCCACCGCGACCCGGTCGGGGGTGACGACCCGTTCGTCGGTGCCCGATCGCGCGCTCGCCCCGCGTTCGACGAGCCGCCGGGCGACGTCGGCCACCGCGCTCACCGCTTCGGCGTCCGTGCGGACGGTGTGCCGGGCCGGCAACTCGAGCAGCCCCCATCCGGTCGCGGCGGCGAGGTCGAGCACCTCGTCGGCGGGGCCGCGGGCGTGGCCCGGGATCGTCAGGGCGCGTTCGCCGGGGCCGGTGCCCGTCCGGAAGCCGACGAACGGGTAGAAGGCGTCCGCGACGACCGACTGGGCGGTGTGCGGCAGGCGCCAGGAGACGGGCAGGCGGTGCACGGGCAGGTCGGGGTTCGCCCGCTGGAGCACCGCCACCGCGCTCTGGGTGGGGTTCCAGACCAGGCCGTGCCAGCGGTCGTTCGCGACCGTCGAGAACGGGTCGAGCTGGCCCGGGTCACCGACGAACAGCGCCCGCTCGAAGCGGGAGGCGATGGCCAGAAGGGTGTCCGAGCGCATCTGGTACGCCTCGTCGACGATGGCCCACGGCCAGGTCCCCTCCCGGACGTACGCCCACTTCGCCGCGGTGGAGATCGTCACTTCGGGATCACCGAGGCCGGCGATGTCGCTGGCGGTGACGATGTTCGGCAGGTTCGCGATGCGGGCCGAAGGCGCGTATCCCGCCCGGCCGAGCCGGCCGACCCGGGCGTGGGGAACCTCGTCGGCGAGCCGCGCGGCGAGCCGTTCCACCAGGTCGTCGACCTGCTCGTTGGTCTGCGCGACGATCATCAGCGGCTCGCCGGACCCGGCGATGACCGCGGCCGCCCGGACGACGAGGGTCGACTTCCCCGCGCCGGGCGGCGAGTCGACGATGACCCCGCGGCTGTGGCCGCGCCGCAGGTCGCCCAGAATCGCCTGGATGACCCGCTCGGCCTCCTCCGCCGCCGAAGCCGACGAGGTCACCGAAGCCGCGCTCACTCCCAGGCCTCCGCCGTGTCCTGCTCGCTCGGTTCGTAGGGCTGCGGCGGGCCGCCGTGCGTCCACGGGGTGTCCTCCGCCTCCGGCATGGTGGCGGAGCGGACGCCGTCCGCCAGCACGCTGCTGTAGCAGAGGCTTTCGCCGACCTCCGGGACGGAACCGGGGGCCGGCGCCGCCGACCGGCCCATCCCGTTCTGCGCCTCCAGGGTGACCAGGATGCCGGCGTCGCACGGCTCGAGGGCGGTGACGACGCACTCCTGCCGGCGGCGTCGGGTGGCGACGACCTTCATGCCGAGCGCCAGCCGGACCGGGTCCTCGGTGCCCAGCGTCACCAGCGGGCGGGTGACCAGCCGGCCCTTGCCGCGTCCGTTGGGCACCCTGCGATCACGGTCGACGGCGACGACCGAGCCGAGGAACGCCTCGCCGGTGACCCGGTGGTCGGCCATGACGAGCGGGTCGTCGAAGGCGCGTTCGGCGTCGTAGGAGGCCTGGGCCCGCTCCATCCGGTTCAGGCGGCGCGCGGCGGCGACCGCGCCGTCCCGCCGGGCCTGCGGCAGGCCCTCCTCGATCATGTAGGTGTGGAATCCGGTGTACCGGGAGCGGTCGACCTCCCACCGCCCCGGCACCGACGCGCCGCCGGGCAGCGCGCGGAGCCGGTCGAGGGCGCGCCACACGAGGTCCCAGGTCGGCCGGAGCTGGCTGTGCAGCGCCTCTTCCAGCCGCTTCACGGCGTCGGGCAGCTGGGACGGGTCCGTCACGGCGTCGTAGGCCGCGATCGCTGGGGCGAGCACCTCGTTGTCGAACCCGGGGTCGGTCGTCGGGCCGGCCGGCGGGCAGTGTCGAGGGTCCTCGGCCAGGCGGGCCGCGGCCGGGCCGTCGGCGCCCGCGGGCGGGTCGATCCAGCCCATGAGCGCGGCGAGGTTCGCGTCCTCCAGCGCGCTCTGCCCGGTCGCCCAGTGCAGGGAGAGCATCTCCGTGGCCGCCGGCATCAGGGACGAGCCGGGCACTTCGGCCCGCTCCGCGAAGAAGGTGAGCCACCGGCCGAGCAGTGGCACGCTCGGTTCCACGGCGTAGTCGCCGGTGGTCGCGCGGAACCGGGTGGAACGTCCGAAGAGCCGCACGAACGCGACCCCGGCCTGGTTCGGGACGATCAGCTGCGGCGCGTCGACGCTCCGTGGCCCGTTCGTGAGCTCCTCGATGTCAGCGGCGAAGCCGAGCACGTAGGGGAGGAAAATCTCGGCCAGGCGGGCGGCGAAGGTGAACCGCAGGTCGCGGTTGCGGGGCTGGGGCACGACGAGCAGCTCCGGGCGCTCGCGTTCGGTGCCCACCATGGCGGCCAGCGGCGCGTTCGCCTCACCGGCCATCGCCAGCGGCACGAGAATCAGCGGGCGCGCGGCGAGGTGCACGTGCCGGACGGTGGCGGTCGGCACCGCGGTTCCGGAGGCCGCCGCCAGCGCACGGGCGTACGAGCTGATCGCCGTCATGGGGTCGGGCCGCGATCCCCCGCCGCGTGCTCGGTGGCGGGTCCCGCCGCGAGTCCCGCGGCGTACATCCGGGCTGTCGTGCGCAGCCGGTCGGCCGCCTCGGCCTGGTCCGCGGTGGGTGCACGGGTGCCGGCGGCGAGCTCGAGCACCTCGGTGACGGTCTCGACACCGCCCAGCTCCTCGCGCACGCTCGCGCCGAGCGCGGCGGTCCGGCCCGCGGCCTCGTGCCGGCATCGGAACGCCAGCTCGCACATGGAGAGGCAGTCCGGCGTGTACCGGGCGTCGAGACGACTGAGCCCGGCGGCGAGCTCGGCCGCGGGGCGGGTCGGCCGGCCGTCGGGCCCCGGCGCGAGATCGAAGGTCAGGTCCGGCGGGAGCGCGGCGACCAGCGCGTCGACGGCGCTGAGCCGGGCGAGCTGATGGTCGAGGACGAGAAGTTGGCGCCGGACGTCGATCCTGGTCGCCATCGGGGCGTTCGAGAAGTCCCTGGGGCACACCAGGACCACGTCATGGGACACCGCGTCCGGCCGGCCGAGCAGCCGACGCAGCGCCAGGACGTAGACCGCGGCCTGGATGGCGGCCGCCGCGACCTTCTCGCCCTCCGCCTGGCCGTCGATGACGGGAAAGGACTTGATCTCGATCACGTGGAACAGCCCGCCGGGACGGACGAGGACGAGGTCCGGTTCGAGGTGGACGTCCTGGCCGCCGACGGCGAGACGCAGCAGCGGGTGGGTGATCAGGACGGGCCGGTCGGTACCGCTGGCCGTGCGCAGCGCGGCGACGGTGCGTTCGTGGCGCGCGGCCAGGGTCTCGTCGGGCTCGGCGTCGCCGGTGACGAGCAGCGGCTCGCCCGCCGCTGTTCCCCCGGGCTCGGTCCCCCCGGGCTCGCTCCCGAGGCACTCATGGAACATGCGGAGCAGGTCGGCGCAGCCGTCGGCCTTGACCCGGGCCTCGAAGACGTTGCCACGGACGATCGCGAAGCGCGACTGGCCGAAGGCGGCCGGGAAGCCCACCTGGCGGGCGAGGAGGTCCTTGTCGACGCCGGCGGCGTCGAGCACCCCGCGGCGCGCGCAACCCGGATTGCGGGTCAGCGCCGCGATGGTCCGCGCGTCGTGCCGCCTGGGCGGGGCGGAGCCGCGGATGCGGTCAAGGCGTGACTCGGTCCGGTCCTGCACTGACTCACCCGGATGCACTGACCCACCCTCATGACGGCCGTCGTCGCGGAGCAACCGCGGGCAACGATGCCGCCGGCGGGGGCATCCGTCCAGTCTTGCGCCGGCATGTCGGTCAATGGGTTCGACGGACTGGTCGGCCGGAGCCGCGGGCGGGCGGTCCGACTCCCCGCCCGCCCGCGCCCGGGTCACCGCGCGATGCGGTCGATGACCCACCTACCGAGCTGCTCGGTCATCGCCGAATGCGCCGTGGCACGCGACGAGCACAGGAACTCGTCCAGCTCGCTCTCGGACGGGGACAGGGCGTTGATGTCGGTGTAGAGGTCGTCGTTCGTCTCGACGCCGCGAACCGCGACCGCGCTGACGGACGGCACGAAGCACACGATCCGGTGTGCGACGTCCACGCCCTCGCCGGCGTCCTTGAGCGCGTCCGCGAGAATGCCGAACGAGTCCAGGGTGCCGCCGGGCGCCCCGTCGATGTCGGGGAAGTCGTTCGTGGTGATGTCCTTCTCCCCGAGCAGCCCACGGAGCTCGGCGACGACCCGGTCGCGGCCACCGGCCTGCGTGTACAGGACGCTGTCCTTGAAGAACGGCCCGGTACAGCGCAGCGCCTCGACGCCCGGCGGGATGCCGTTGCGCCGGGCGTCGCCCACACCGTTGGCGACCCCGATCTTGCGGGGCCGCTGCGGCCAGCCGCCGACCCGCTCCAGGGCCTTCAGGAACTCCGCGCGAAGGGGATCGACGCGCGGCTGGTCGTCGGCGTTCTCGATGTGCCGCCAGACCAGCTGCCGGGAGGCAGGGCTGTTGACCTGCTTCGAGAAGGCGTCGTGGATCGGGGCGAGGATGTGCGCGATCGCCTGCAGCGAGATCGGCACGGACGCACCACGGTGCGGGCTGTCGAAGGACAGGTAGAGGGCCGTCTGGTGGTCCATCCGCTCCATCTCGAGCTTGGCGAGGGCGTAGCGGGTGACCAGGCCACCCATGCTGAACCCGCCGACCGTCAGCGGCTGGTCGCCCTGCCGCTCCCCGATGGCACGGAGAATGATCTCGGCGACGACCCTGGCGTTGTCGAGAATCGACGCGCTGCGCTCGTCGAAACCGATCAGGACGACGTCCTGGCCGCGCTCACGCAGCTCGGTCAGGAAACGGAACGGATCGCCGTCGAGCCCCTCCCACAGCCAGTCGAAATCCGTCGGCCCCATGTTGAAGCCGTCGGCGAGCAGGACGGGGCGAACCAGTCCCTTGTTCCCGGCCCCGAGCCAGACCCGGGCCGTACCGCCTTGGACCTTCCATTCCATGTCGGGCTTTGGCGCACGCACACCGGCCTGTGCTCCGGCCGGGGTGACCAGCCCGACCGGACCCATCGCCTTCTTTATCTTGTTCAGATCCTTGGCAGCCACCGATGAATCTCCTCCCCGTACGGCGGACAAGTACGCGAGGAGTATTACCGGAAACCCGGGAGATCGCCGCCCCGAGACAATTCGCCCCGGGGACAGTTCGCCCCAGGGAAGTTCGCCCCGGGAACGATTATGAAACGACTACCGATGGGCGGCGGACGCCTTGGCCACGGTCGCCGCCTCGGGCTCGGCGGCCCTGGCGGCGGCGCCCTGTCTGCGGCGCAGCGCGCGATCACCCTGCCACCGCTGCCCCAGGTGCACCGACGCGGGCAGGATGGCGGCGCGCAGCACGACGGCGTCCACGGCGACCCCGATCGCCAGGCCGCACCCGAGCATCTTCAGCGTTCTGGACGGCTGCGCCGCGATCGCGAGGAACACGAACAGCATCACGAAATTCATCGTCAGCACCACATGCCCCAGGTCGGCGTGGCCCCGGCGGACGGCGTCCCGGCCGTCGCGGATCGGGTCGGGCCGGGCGCCGTCCCGGCGCCGGGCGAAGGCCCGGCCGATGCCCCGCAGCGCTCCCCCACGGCCGGTGCCGGTGCCGGAGCCGGCCGGATCGGTGCCGCCGCCCGCACGCAGCCGGGTGAGCAGGACCAGGTTCATCCCCGGGGCCAGCCCGAAGACCGCGAGCATGATCGGCACGAGCACGAACGGCTCGGCGGGGCTGGTCATGACGCCGAGGCGGCGCGCGATCTCCTCGTCCTGGAAGAACACGCGCAGCATGCCGGCGGAGGCCAGCACGCTCAGCACGGCGGCCGCGCCGAGCACGGAGGCGAGCGGTATCGACCCGGCGACCGCGAACGTCACGAGGCCGATGGTGAGCAGCACGACGGCCAGGAACAGCGGCAGGGTCGAGCGGAAGCTGCTCGCAGCGTCGTCGAACATCGCGGTGGGCCCGCCGACGGCGGCGTTGGTGACACTGCCGCGCAGCGCCGTGGGCAGCACGTCATCGCGCATCCGTCGCACCAGGTCGCTGGCCTGCGGGCTGCGCGGAGCGGCGGCGGGCAGCACGCGCACGATGGCCGGCCCGAGGCGGGGGTCGTCCAGTGACACCGCGGCGGTGCGCACGCCCGGGGTCGCGCGCAGCACCGCGGCGACCTCCCCGGGCTGGACGATCCGTCCCCCGCCCGGCACGCTCCTGGGGTCACCGCGGTCGACGGCCACCAGGATCGGGCCGTTCAGACCGGGAAAGAAGCCCTCGCTGATCAGGTCGTAGGCGCGCCGGGTGGTCATCGAGGTCGGGTCGGTGCCCGCGTCGCCCCCGCCGACGCGCAGCCCGTCGGTCTGGTTGGCCAGCGACATCAGCAGGACCCCGGCCGCGACGACGACCGGGGCGGGATACCGGCCGACCTGCGCGGCCCACCAGGAGCGCACACCGGGCCGCCGGGCCAGGCCGGCGCCGGCCATCGCCAGATAGTGCCGTTCGGCCCAGCTGAGCAGCCGTACGCCGCCGGCGGCGACCAGCGCCGGCAGCAGGGTGAGGACGACCAGGACGGCCAGCGCGGCGGACCCCGCCGCGGCGAGCGCCAGGCCGCCGAAACCGCTCAGTCCGAGCGCGGCGACCGCGAGCAGGGCGAGGCTCACCCCCAGGCCGCCGACGGCCACCGCCGCACCCGTGGACGTCGTCGCCGACGCGGCGGCCTGCAGCCGGTTCTGCCCGTTCAGCAGGGCCGACTGGGCCCGGTGCACGACCACCACCGCGCTGCCCAGGCACGTCCCGAACGCCAGGACCGCGGCAGTGACGGGAGCGAACGGCGGCAGCTGGGTGGTGTGCGACAGGCGCGCGGTGACGGCGACCGCCAGCAGGGTGCAGACCGCCGCCGGCAGCAGGCACACCAGCATGCCCAGTCGGGACCGCAGCGTGACACCGAGCAGGACGAGCGCGGCGAACGCGGCGACGACGAGCGGGGCCAACGAGAGCTGCGCTGACCCGATCATGGTGGCCCCCGACCCGGACGCCTCGACCTGCAACTCCGGGCCGTCGTAGGCACGGGAGGCCTCGATGACCCGGTGCACGTCGTCGAGGTCGGGCTCGAGCGCGCCGCCGTCCATCAGGACGGAGATCAGCGCGGTGCG
Source organism: Frankia sp. Hr75.2 (assembly GCF_949319125.1). NCBI lineage: Bacteria > Bacillati > Actinomycetota > Actinomycetes > Frankiales > Frankiaceae > Frankia > Frankia sp. Hr75.2. The sequence continues at coordinate 49,331 of NZ_CASGGV010000210.1, forward strand.
CCGGTCGGCGCTGATCGGATCCACTCCGGCGGTGGCGGCGCCCAGCGGCCCCGCCGGGTCGGCGACGAACGTGACGCCGGGCAGCCGGCCGACCTCCGCGACCAGGGCGGTGATCCGGTCGCGGGCGCGGCCGCCGTCAACTGTGCCGCGGCGGGCCCGGACGACGATCGTCTCGACGTCGGGGAGATGCCGGCCGGGTGAGGCCCGCGCGACACCATCCATTGCCCGCGCGGATTCCGAACCGGCGGGGGCGACTTCCTGGGTGTACCGGGCGCCCCCGTCCCGGATGTAGTGGACGGCGGGAACGAGGGCGACCAACCAGGCCGCCAGGACGAGCCATCGGTAGCGGGCACAGCAACGCGCGAGAAGTCCCACGAACCCGGCGAGCTTCTCGGGCCTGTCGGTCATTTGAACACCCTAGAACGGCAGATAATCGACCAATCCGCCGTTAGTGGGGTCGTCCACAATAATCCGGACACTCATCTTTTCCGGTGCGCAGACAACCGAGACACCGGGCGCCGCCCGAAACACCGATAAACAAGACGAAAGTGTAATCCTGGCGGCCGGTGGCGGGGGAGAGATCGTCCCGGGCGCGTAACCATGCGCCTCGCCGGTGGCTGGGCGGCGTGATGCTGTGGCGTCGCTCGCCCGTGAGAAGGCCCACCCGGCACCGCCGACGCCCGGCGCGACGCCGGCGGGTGCCATCGCGATGATGGACCCGGGCCACCCGGTCCCGTGGCGCCAGGCCACGGGCGTGCGGGCAGCCACGGGGACGGAGGCAGTGCGGTGGAGACGACAGCGCCGTCCGGGCGCCAGCTCGAGCTGGTCCACGGCGAGAGCCGCGCGGTGGTCACCGAGGTCGGCGGCGGCCTGCGCGACTACCGGGTCGGCGCCGTCACGGTGCTCGACGGCTACGGCCCCGGGGAGATGGCCGGCCGCGGCCGGGGGCAGCTCCTGCTGCCGTGGCCGAACCGGGTCGCCGCCGGCCGCTACACCTTCCGCGGGACGAGCCACCAGCTCCCGGTGAACGAGGTGGCGCTGGGCAACGCCAGCCACGGCCTGACCCGCTGGCTCGGCTGGGAGCTCGAACGCCTGGACGCAGGCGCGGCGCGGGCCCAGGTCGTACTGCGCGCCCAGTCGGGGTACCCGTTCACCGTCGCCTTCTCCGCCCTGTACCGGCTGGACGGCGACGGGCTGACCGTCTCACTCACCGCGACGAACCTGGGCGACACCGCGGCGCCGGTAGGCATGGGCGCCCACCCGTACTTCGTCCTCGCCGGCGCGGACGGATCACCCGCACCGGCCGACGACATGACGGTCACGGTGCCCGCGGCGACCCGCCTGCTGACCGACGAGCGCCTCATCCCCGTCGGCGCCGAGGACGTCGCCGGCGGGCCGTTCGACCTGCGCGACCCCCGCCCGCTGGGCGGGCTGATCCTCGACACCTGCTTCACCGATCTCGAGCGGGCGGCGGACGGCCGGGCCCGCGTTACGCTCGCCGCGGCCGGTGGCACCCTGACGATCTGGCAGGACGCCGCCTGGCCCTACGTCCAGTTGTTCACCGGGGACACCTTCCCCCCCGGCCAGCGGCGGCGCAGCATCGCCGTCGAGCCGATGACCTGCCCGGCGAACGCGTTCAACAGCGGCGACGGGCTGCGGGTACTCGAGCCGGGCGAGTCGTTCGCCGGTTCCTGGGGGGTGCGCCCCGACCTGTGCTGAGCGCGGGCCGGGCCAGGCCCGGCTGGGTCTGGCGCGGCCAGGGCTGCTCGGCCGGGGCCGGCGCGGCTGGTTGCCGAACCCGTCAGCGGGCGAGCAGCAGGTCGAACTGAGCCTGCGCGGCCTCCGGCGAGTCACGCAGCAGCCGGACGAAGCGGCGGACGGCCTCGACCCCCTCGGCCTCGTAGCGCTCCTCCAGTACGTCGGCCCCGCGGTACGGCCAGGACCGCAGCGAGCCCGACCGGATGTAGCGGGCGCACTCGTCCCACATCCGCGGGTCACGGCGGTAGAAGTGCCGCTGCGTCCACGCCGCCAGGGCCTCGTTCAGCCGGGAGGCCGCCGTCCACGCGGGTGTGCCGGCCGCACCGGCCCGGGCACCGTGGTCGTCCAGGCCGGTGGCGATCGCCGCGTGGGCGTGCTCGTGCACCAGCGCCATCTCGCAGAACGCGGCGGCCCGGTCCCAGGTCGGCTCGTCCACGACCGCGTCGCCACGCAGCGAGGCCGCGATCCGGCCGAAGGCACCGGCCCCCATGAGCACGGCCGGCGCGGACGTCGGCACAAGCATGCCGGAGCGCCCGAACCGCCCCGCCCCGCCGGTATGCCGGAAGACACCGAAGGCGGGCGCGCCGGAGCGCAGGTAGTCGGAGACGACCCGCTCCCGGGTGTCGACCAGCAGCCGGAGATCCTCCAGCGCGGCGACGAGCCGGGCCCGGAAGGCGTGGTCGACCGGCGGGTCGACGACCACGCCGCCCACCGAACGCTCGATCGCCCCCGCGGCGCGCGGCCCCAGCTCGGCGACCAGCCTGGCGCGTACCTCGGGGTCGATGCGATTACGCGAGTTCGCCCGGATGTGCCGGTCGACGTAGCGGGTGACCAGCTCGCAGTACAGACCGGCGAAGCTGGGGAAGTCCTCGGCGCAACGCTGGCGCCAGATCAGGGGCGGCTCGGGGCCGGCCGGGGGCTCGGGGCCGTCGCTGAGGTCCGTGGGCTGCCCCGCCAGGTAGCGGCGGGCGTTACGGACGAAGCCGCCCGCCGCCTCCCGCCGAACGTGCTCAAGGTCGGTGCCGGGCCCGACGTCCAACACGTGGGAGTGGAAGATCAGCAGAAGCTCGCGGACGCGGCCGGTCACCGCCTCGTCCTCGACGTCGAGCACGCCGGGCAGGATGTCACCGGTGTTCTCGTCCGCGAGGTGCCGCGCGTCCGGCTCGCAGTTGCGGCGCAGGCTGGTGACCGTCGTGTCGTCTGTGACGTAGGTCGGCGGCGGGTAGTAGCGCAGGCCGGTGAGATCCTCCAGGAACGGCACGACCGTGCGCAGCGACTCCCCGATCCGTTCGACGTTGCCGCCCGACAGCGCCGGGACGAGCGAGAAGACCGGGAAGGTGACGTCCACCCGCCGCGGCACCGTGCCCGCGTCGCGCCGATCGGCCGCCTCGCCGCCGGGACCGCTCGCGTGGCCCGGGCCGCTCGGGCCGCTCGGGCCGCCCGAGCCGCTCGGGCCCTGCGGACCGCCGGACGCGGTCGGGCCCGGCGGGACGGGAGCGGCGTCCGCGGCGGCGCCGGCACGGGCACCCGCGGCGCCAGGGCCCGCGCCTGCGCCCGCCCGGGCGAGGTTCGCGAGGCGGTCCAGCGCGGTGGACCAGCGATCGACCTGCCGGAACGGGAGATCCACGAGCGGCAGCGGCGGCTCGGGTACCGGCCGGGACCACTGGAACGGGAAGACGAACGCGCCCTCCGGTCGGCGGTTCGCGGCGACCTCCAACGCCCGGCGCCATTCCTTCTCCACGTAGTCCGTCGCCGCGGAGGCCGGGGACCAGAAGAGCGCGAAAAGGTCGGCGCGCTCGATCGCCGCCTCGAGTTCGGGTTTCCACTCCCGGGCCCCGTCGACGTCGAGGACGTCCATGAACAGGGTGATGCCCAGCGCCCGGTAGATCTCCCGGAATCGGCGGGCGATGTCGATGTCGGCCCACGCGTAGGAACCGTAGATCTCGCGGAACATCGGCGCCGAGCCTGTCACCGTCACCGGCGTTGTCGACGGGTCCGCGGCGGTGGAGACGGCGAGATCCAGCGGAATCCGTGCGACGGGAAGGCCGTCGAGGCTGATCTGGACATGCCCGTGACAGCGCTCATCGCCGCCGTCGCCCGGCGCGTGGATGACCTCGAACGAGGCCGTCTCCGGCTCCGGCCCCCATACGACGGGAATCCGCGGTGGCCGGAAACGCAGATGGGGAACCGCGGGGGTGATTTCGAGCTCGGTCCCGGCCGGAATCGATCCGGGCGCCGCGGGCACCCCGACGGTGACCGGCCGCCACCCGAGCGCGGAGGCGGCCGCGGGATGACGCGCGGTGAACCGCACCGCCGACGGCTCGGCCGGAACGACCGGCGGAACCGGCTCGCCCGGCGCCACCGGGACGGGCGCCGTCGGCTCGGCGGGCACCGTCGGCTCGGCCGCAGCGGTTCCGGCCGCCGCGGCGCCAGCCGCTGCCGTACCGGAGGCCGCGGTGGAGGCGGGCCGCGCACCGGGCTCCGCCGCCGCTACCGGATCGGCGGGCGCGACCGACTCCGCCGGCACGGTAGGCTCCGCCGTCACTACCGGCTCCGCGGGCGCGGTGGGCACGGCTGGTCGTGGGCGACCGAAGGTGTTCCGGCGCCGGGTGGCCGGCCGGCCGGACTCCGCCTCGGCCTGCCGGAGCTGCCACGCGGCGCGCCGGCCGGCGGCGGCGACGGCGCTCGCCAGGCCACCCTCGCCCATCGCGGCCTCCCAGGCGCCTCCGGTGACACCGACGATCGCACCGGCCATCTCACTCACCCTCCGCGACGGGTCGAGCACGACGACGTCGACCGTGATGCGGGCACGCGCGCAGTCGTAGGCGGCCTGGAGCAGGTCCCCTGGTGCCGTGAGGTCGTCGGTGACCAGCAGCAGGCGGACGAACAGCGGCTTCTCGGTCAGCTCGGCGACGTGTAGCCGGGCCCGTTCCAGCGCGGCGGCGAGATCGGTGGCACCGGTCGGGGCCGCAGTGCGCAGCGTGCGCTCGAAGGCTGCCCGCTCGCCGGCCAAACCCTGGTAGACCACGTCGGCGGAGTCGACGAATCCGACCAGGACGGTCGGCATGTCCGGCGGCAGGGTGGCCAGCGTGTTCGCGACGCTCTCCACCGCGACATCGAGCTTGCGCCGGCCGACCACTCCGTGCTGATCGGAGCCTGGTCGCTCGCCACCATGCTTACCGGAAACTGAATTTTCGGGAACAGCCTGGTCAGGGCCCTGATCGGGGGTAGCTGAGCCGGCTGGAGAGCGCCCGTGGCGACGTCCGGCGAGGTGTGGGAAAGTCCGTGGACCGGCGCCGCTCCGCGCACTTCCGCGGCGGCCGAACAGTGGCCGGGCGGAATCGACGGCGAACGGCTCGGTCATGGACGCCGAATGGTCTAGCAGAACAATCCACACCGCGCCGACTCCCCCCTGACCGACGGCAACCGGAACGGGACCTCGGGTATGTGGATCAGCGTACGCGAGCGGTGCGACGGCGGCGGTTACGGGCTGTCGGCCGTAACCGAAACTGTCGCTCCGTCTCCGGCCGTCAATCGTTACGGGCCACCGGCCGTCAGCGGGGTTTCTTCGCGCGGCTCGGCTGCACGCGCCGTGGCTCACCCGCCATCTTCGGGTGGTCGGGCGGATAGGGCATGTCCTCGAGGCCGTGCTCGCGCAGGTCGCGCTCCCACCACTCGAGCAGCGGCGTGAGATCGTGCGCCGTCTCGTCGATGCCCGCCCAGCGGTCACCGAGGCGCGCGAAGCGCTCGGGCACCGTGCGGACGGTGAAGTCACGCGGCTCGGCGTCGGCGAGCTCGTCCCAGCCGAGCGGGGTGGAGACCGGTGCCCAGGCACGCGCCCGCGCCGAGTAGGCCGAGGCGATCGTGCGGTCGCGGGCATTTTGATTGAAGTCGACGAACACCTTCTCGCCGCGCTGCTCCTTCCACCACGCGGTGGTCACCAGGTCGGGGCGGCGTCGCTCCAGCTCCCGGGCGAGCGCGATGGCCGCCTGGCGCACCTCGGTGAACGTCCACCGTGGCTGGAGCCGGACGTACACGTGCACGCCACGGCCACCGCTCGTCTTGGGCCAGCCCACCCAGCCCAGTTCGTCGAGCAGCGCGTGGGTCTCGGTGGCGACGGTCACCGCGTCGGCGAAGTCGGTGCCCGGCTGCGGGTCCAGGTCGATGCGCAGCTCGTCGGGATGGTCGACGTCGCCGCGCCGCACCGGCCACGGGTGGAACGTGATGGTGCCCAGGTTCGCCGCCCAGGCCACGACAGCCGGTTCGGTCACGCAGATCTCGTCGGCCGTGCGCCCGCTGGGGAACGTGATCCGCGCCGTTTCCACATAGGACGGCGCGTTCTTCGGGACGCGCTTCTGGTAGAACGCGTCGCCCGGTGCCCCGTCGCGCTGGGTGAGCTGGGCGCCCTCGACCACGCCGCCGGGCCACCGCTCCAGCGTCGTCGGCCGCAGGTGCAGGGCCCGGACAAGCCCGTCGGCGACCGCAATGTAGTAGCGGACAAGTTCGATCTTGGTGACGCCGGCCTCGGGGAAGTACACCCGGTCGGGATTCGTCACCCGCACCGACTGGTCACCGACCACCAGCTCGACCGGCTCACCGTGCCTGGACACCGCCATGGGGGGACGGTAACCCCGAGGTCCGACGAGACACGGCCTGGCGGACCGCAATCCGCGGAGACGGTCGCGGCCGGCGGTGGCGGCGCAGTGGCCGGCGGTGGCGGTGGCGGCGCCTCGGGCGAGGCCGGGCCGCACCCGCCGACCTGTGCGCCCGGCGGAGATGTCCCGGCTCTGGCTGCCCCGGCCCGATCGTCCGCCGTGCTCCGCCGGCCGCACCGGCCGCGACGATACGGGCGACCTCCGCCGCCAGCCGGGAACCGGGCTGGAGGTCGCTGACAGCACGGGACAGCGCGGCGAGCCCGCCCGGCTCCTCGGCGAGCTCGTCCACAAGCGCGATGAACCACAGGCGCGTCATGTCGTACTCGACGAGGTGCAGCCGGCGGCCCGGACCAAGGCGCCGAGCGATCCTGTCCCGCAGCAGGCGCCGCGCGGACGTCCCGGCAAAGCCGGGCGCCGCGTCGAGGACGTCCACCAGAGTGCCGCGGAACGAACAGCTGAGGTCGGCCGGAGCGGTCGTCCCCTCCGGCGGCTGCGTGCTCAATGTGCGTTCTTCACCGAAGGGCACTCCCGCCAAGGGCATCGGACGACCCCCGTTCTGAAGGGCGCTGGTTTCCGAACGGGCCGTCGGTACCGGCGAATGGTTTGCGTGTCCGCCGGAGACAGTTGATAAAGCAACGCGCGACGGGAGCCGAGCACGGGGCCGGTCAGGGTATCGACCACAGCCGCACGGTGGCGTCCGTGCTCGCGCTGGCCAGCACGGCGCTGTCCGGGGAGAACCGCACGGACAGGACCCAGTCGGCATGCCCGGTGAGTGGCCCGCCCCGGGACCGGACGTCGGAGAGGTCGGCGACGTCCCACAGCCGGACGGTGTTGTCGTGGCTGCCGCTGGCCAGCGTGTGGCCATCGGGTGCGAACGACAGGGACCACACGCGGCTCTTGTGCCCCGCCAGGTCCCTGCCGACGGGGCGCGGGTCGCTGGGGATCGCGAGATCCCACAGACGGATCACGCCGTCGGCACCACCCAGGGCGAGCACCCGGCCGCGCGGGGAGAAGGCCGCCGCGGCCGTCCTGCTGGGCCCGACCAGCCCCCGCTCCAACCTGCGCGGGGCGGCACGGCCGTCCAGCTGCCAGAGCACGACGGTGCTGTCGTCTCCGGCGGCGGCCAGGACGAGCCCGTCCCGGGAGAACACCACGGATGAGACGTAGCCGCGGTGGCCGGTGAGCGACCCGAGCGGCTTCGGCGCCGTTCGGTCGGCCACGTCCCACAGGCGCACCGTGCTGTCCTCGCCCCCGCTGGCGAGCGTCTTCCCGTCCGGCGAGAACGCGACCGACCACGCGTTCCCGACATGACCGGTCAGCGGCGTGCCGGGCGCGGATTTCGGATCGTGGCCGGTCACGTCCCACAGCCAGACGGTCCCGTTCCAGTCGCTGCCGGCCAGAGTCCGGCCGTCCGGGGAGAACGCCAGCGAGGTGACCCCGTCCTCCGGTCCGGGGAGCGGGCGGCCGAGACGCTCAGGAGCGGCTCGGTCCCGCAGGTCCCAGAGCCACACCTCGCCCTTCTTGTCACTGCTGGCCATGATCTGCCCGTCCGGGGAGAACACCGCCGACAGCGCCCAGTCCGTGTGCCCGCTCAGCGGGTGGCCGAGCAGCCGGGCACCGTCCGGGCGGCCCAGGACGACGGCGAGCCCGGTGCCGACCGCTCCGAGCAGAACCACCAGGACGGCGGCCGTCACGATGAGCCGCCGGCCAGGCGAACGGCGTGCGCCACGCCGGGCTCGCCCGCGCGAGCCGGCTTCCGGTTCGGCCGGGTCGCGGCCCGCCCCGCTCGGGGTGTTCCCGTCCGCCGGCGCCTTCCCGGGCGCACGGTCGTCGGGTGCGGGATCCGCTCGTTTCCCCTCCGGCACCTTCCCCGGCGGCTGGGGCGGTGTCCCGGGTTCCACCGGCAGCGGCGTCACGTGAATCCCGCCCGCGTGCCGCGTCCTGGACGGTGCCATGCCGGTGGCGGCCATCAGGTCGTGGTCGACGTGCACGGGCACGCCCGACCGTGGGATCCAGTTCGGTCCGAACGCCTCGGTGGCGGCTCGGGAGAGGTCGAAGGCGAAGGCGTACGCCGACGAGGGACGGTCCCCCGGGTCGCGGGCCAGTGCGCCCGCCACCACCGTCGCGACTGGATCGGGGATCCCCGATCCCAGTGACAGGCCGACCTGGGACGGGCCGTCCGAGCCCTGGCACGGAATGGACGCGGAGTCTGCGGGGGCCACACCCGTCAACAGCTCGAAGAGCACCACGCCAAGGGCGTAGATGTCTGTCGCGCGCTGCAGCTGGCCACCCGCGAACTGCTCGGGGGCCATGTAGAGCGGGGTCCCGACGACCGTGCTCGCCGCCGGACCGGACCCGGCGACGACCTTCGCGATGCCGAAGTCCGCCACCTTCAACCGGCCGGCCGTGTCGAAGAGGATGTTGTCCGGCTTGATGTCGCGGTGCAGCACGTCGTGATCGTGCACGCAGCGCAGCGCCTGCGCGACGGCAAGGCCGACCGCGCAGGCGGTCAGCGGCGTCATGCCGGCCCGGCGCCGGGTGAGCGTGCCGCCGCTGAGCATCTCCATGACGAGCAGGCTGAGCTCGCCCGCCTCGACATAGTCGTAGACCCGGACGACATGGGGATGGTCGAGGCCGGCGAGGATCCGCGCCTCGTCCGCGAAGCTGCGCCTGCCCGGCGCCCGCATCACCACCTTGACGGCGACATCGCGCTGCAACCCTCGATGCCAGCCCGCCAGGACGAAACCGGAGGCGCCCGCGCCCAGCAGGTCACCGAGGGTGTAGCCCGGCAGCGCCGCGGCAAGCTTGGCCCGGTCGTACATCATCACCACCGGGTCCGGTCGCGGATCGGTCCGAGGACCCCTGCACTATCCCCATAAATGCCGCAGATCTCCCCCACGACGCGTCATCCTAGAGCCCTCCGGTCAGGCGCTCCGAAAGGCCCCACGATCTCCCTGCCCATCGCGTCCTCCTCCGCTGCTCCGCGTTGCAACATTCCCTTCTCTCCGCCCTTTGACGCGATGCTTTCCGACCCGCGACCGGTCCGTCGCAGCCGTACCAAGCCGGTTGCCTTCGCCTGCATAGCTGCCGGAATCGCGGAGGGTCACCGCAGGCCGGATCGATCGCGGCCGTGCCGCATTCTCTGGGTCTCTCCGCAGGCCTGGAAATTCGGAGATCTGCCTCTTGGGCAGCACACGATCCGAATCCTGCGGAACCCGTCGTCCTTGGGGCCGACGGTTCTCGTCGGAGCCGTCACTCTGGGATGAGCGGTTGCTACGACGGAAGGTGGCCGCGGGCATCCCCGTCCGCGAAGTCATCCAGTGCCCGGATGATCTCCTTGCCCAGCGACTCGCTGCCGGTGTGGCCCGAATCCGTCACGGGGATGAGACGGGCTCCCGGCCAGGCACGCGCGAGTTCCCAGGCGGTCGCGAAGGGGCTGCCCAGATCCTGGCGACCGTGGATGAGCACGCCCGGGATGCCGGCCAGCCGTCCCGCCTCGCGCAGCAGGATTCCCTCCTCCAGCCAGGCGCCGTGCGCGAAGTAGTGCGCGCAGATGCGTACGAGGGCGAGCCGGGCCGCGGGCGCCCGGTCGCTGTAGACGTTCCTCCGCCCGTTCGGCTCCAGCGAGATCACCGCGTCCTCCCAGGCGCACCACTCGCGCGCGGTGAAAGCCCTGGCCTCGGGATCCGGGTGTTCCATCAGCCGGGCGCACGCGGCCGCCAGGTCGCGCCCGCGCGTCACGGCGAGCGCCGGATCGAGCTGCGCCGAACCGGGGTGCGCGGCCCTGGACGGAGCCATCGCGGCGCGGAACCGCTCCCACTCCTGCGGCAGAAACCGCGCCACGCCGCCGTACAGCCAGTCGATCTCCGCCCGCCGCGTGGTGGTCACGCCCGCGATGACGATCCCGGACACCCGCTCGGGGTGCCGCTCGGCGTAGGCGAGGATCAGCGTCGACCCCCAGGAGGCCCCGTAAAGCGACCACCGGTCGACGCCGAGGTGCCGCCGGAGCAGTTCCATGTCGGAGATCAGGTGGTCGGTGGTGTTGTGCCGCAGGTCGGTCGCCGGGTCCGCCGCGTGCGGCGTGCTGCGCCCGCAGCCGCGCTGGTCGAACAGGATGATCCGGTACCGGGCCGGGTCGAAGTAACGGCGCGAGCCCGCGGAGCACCCGGAGCCCGGTCCCCCGTGGACGACGAGGACCGGCCGGCCCGACGGGTTCCCGCAGGTCTCCCAGTAGATCTGGTTCGGATCAACGCCCTCGCCGCCGCCGACAGACAGCAGGCCGTGCGCATACGGCTCGATCGGGGGGTAGAGAGGGCTCACACCACCATGATCGCATTCGCAGTTCGAGCGGACTGAAACGAGTTGTCATGCAAGCCAGGTCCCGCGGCCCGGCGATGCGTGGCGGCGGAGGGTCAGCAGCCGGTGCCGGCCTCCAGGCGGCTCCGGCGAAGGGGCAGGGTCCGCTCCCCGTCCACGGCAAGGCTCGCAGGTGTCACGGGAATCGCTGGAATCGCTGGGACCGCTGGAATCGCTGGGACCGCTGGAATCGCGGTGGGCCGTCCGGCGGAGCCGAACTTCCCGTTGAAGATCTTCCGGAGGAGAGGGGACCGGCGGATGGCGAAATGGTGCGTCGCCAGCGTCACGCCGAACGTCAGCGCCGTGGCGAGGAGCATCCGCGGGGCGCGCAGGCCCGGATCGAAGGAGAGGACCGTCGCGAAGACGTAGATCCAGAAGAAGTGGAGGAGATAGACCGTGTAGGAGGCGTCCGCGAGATAGCGGACGGCCGGTACGGGCCCGGGGACGAGCCGCGCGGCGAGCGCGAAGAGCGTCGCGATGAGCGGGATCGAGAACAGGGTCTCGGTCAGCACCAGGCCGGTTCCCGCCGAAAGCCCGGGGACCCATTCCTGCTTCGAGGCGAGAAGGGCGAGACCGGTGACCGCGAGGAAAACCGGCGCCGGCCGCTGGAAGAACGGGACCAGCTGGTCACGGCCCTGGTGGAGGAGCACTCCGAGGAGGTAGAAGGGCAGGAACTCCAGCGTGTGCTCGACGAGCACGGCGTGGGTCCCGGTGCCGATGACCGGTTCGAGCACGATGCGGTGGGCACCGCGGATGACCACGGTCGTACCCACCACGAACAGTGTGATCGCGGCCATGGCCCGCAGCCGGCCGGCGGTGACGCGCCGGTACGCGCCCGTGCCGACCAGTCGCGACAGTGCCGCCACCGCGGCGGGGCTCAGCAACGCGTAAGCGATCAGCGCGAAAAGGAACCACAGGTGCAGGTACCAGCTCAGGTCACCCCCCTGCGAGGGGAGCGTGTTCCCGAGCACGAAGTCAAGGAACGACACGTTCGGGTCGTTGTGGAAGTTGTACGTCAGCCACAGGGTGGGCGGATTCACCAGCACAAGCGTGAACACCAGCGGTGTGCCCACCGAGGCGAGCCTGCGGCGCACCCCTGCTCTCGCCCCGTGTTTTCCCAGCACCATCGCGGCCAGGAATCCGGAGATGACGAAGAAGCCCTCCATCCGGAAGAGGCTGGAGGCGTAGCCGATTCCGTCGAAGACGGGGTCCTCTCCGAGCGTCGACGCGTGGACGAAGACTCCCACCAACATGAACACGCCGCGCAGTGCGTCCAGGTGGTGGTAGTACACGCTCGGCCCGGACGGCCCGCCCCGCTCCCGCACGGTTCCTCCCCCGGCCGGGGCTGCGACGCGCTCCGCATAGGCGTCCGTCATTGCCCCCGGCGGAACAAATAGTACTTTCAGGACGAAAGACCCGTAAGCGTCAACTAACGCTTTCGTGCCGACCTGGCGTTCCGGGCTCCCTGTTCGTCCGCCGGTGGCCCGACGGCCGCTGCCACCTGCGCGGTCGCGCCTGGGCCGGGCGGATCACGCCGATCGCGTCCGGCACGGAGCCGGGTGACCTTCCGCCCGCGGCGGCCTGACCTTCGGACGTCGGCGGCCCGACTCACGCACGCTGTGATCCCCACGGGTTGACCGGCAGTCTCATGCCATGCGTGTGGCGACGACCGGCAGCGCGGTCCCCGTGGGCGCCGGGCAGGGTCTCGGCGCGGTGCCGGGGCTGCCCGCCACTCTCACCGAGACGCTGACATCGGTGCTCATCTTTCTCGGCGATCGGGTCTACAAGATAAAGAAGACGGCCGATCTCGGGTTCCTGGACTTCCGCACCCGTGACGCACGTCTCGCCGCCTGCCAGGCCGAGGTCGAGCTCAACCGCCGCCTGGCCCCGGACGTCTACCTGGGCGTCGCCGACATCTCCGGCCCCGACGGAACCGTGTTCGACCACATGGTCGTGATGCGGCGCCTGCCCGCCGACCGCCGGCTGTCCGCCCTGGTCACGGCCGGCAACGACGTCACCGGCCCGCTGCGCGCGATCGCCCGGCTGCTCGCCGACTTCCACGCCCGCTGCTCGACCTCGCCGGAGATCACCGAGGCCGGGTCGGCCGCCACCCTGCGCAGCCTGTGGGACGAGGTGCTGCGCAGCGTCGAGCCCTACCTCGGGCCGGTGCTCGACACGACCACCATCGACACCGTCCGCCACCTCGCCGAGCGCTACGTCGAGGGCCGCGAGCCGCTCCTGCGCGAACGGCAGCGCGACGGCCGTATCCGCGACGGCCACGGCGATCTGCTCGCCGACGACATCTACTGCCTCGACGACGGCCCGCGCATCCTCGACTGCCTGGAGTTCGACCGGCGGCTGCGCGTCGGCGACGTGCTCGCGGACGTCGCCTTCCTCGCGATGGACCTCGAGCGGCTCGGCCGGGCCGACCTCAGCCGCTTCCTGCTCGACCAGTACCGGGCCTACACGGCCGTCACCCATCCGCTGTCCCTGGAGAGCCTCTACATCGCCTACCGGGCGTTCGTGATGTGCCGGATCGCCTGCACCCAGTACGCGCAGGGCTCGGCGGCGGCCGCCGCGGAGGCCCGGGCGCTGGCCTCGCTCGCGCTGGCCAGCCTGCGCCGCGGCCGGGTCCGGCTCGTCCTCGTCGGCGGCACGCCCGAGTCGGGGCGCTCCGCGCTCGCCGCCGACCTGGCCGAGGCCGAGGGCTGGACGGTGCTGCGCGCCGAGTCCGTTGCCCGCGAGCTGAACCACCTGCCGCGCACCGACCCCGACGGCGCACGCGACGGCACGCACGACCACACGCACGACGGCCGGCGGGACGCCGCGGACGACGCGGTGTACTCCGAGCTGCTGCGGCGGGCCGGCACCGCCGTGGAACGCGGCGAGTCCGTCGTCATCGACGCGTCCTGGGCCCGCCGCCACGACCGCCAGCGCGCCGCCGCGCTCGCCCGCTCCACCGCCACCGACCTCGTCCAGCTGCGCTGCGCACCCCCGGAACCGGTCCTGGCGGGCCGTTCCGTCGCGCAGGCCGGTCCGGGCTTCGACCTGTCCGCACTGACCGGGCACGAGTACACCTTCCACACCGACCCGTGGCCGGAGGCGAAGACGCTTGAACACGGACCCACGCCGACCGACATCCTCCGGGCGGCGCGGCGGGCCACGCGGTGAACCGCCGGCCGCCCACCCGTCGCCGCCCGCCCAGCAGGCCGCCCCGGCGCCCACCCAGCCGCCCGCCCAGCCGTCCGCGGGCCCGGCCATGACGCCGCCACCCGGCCCGGGCGGCGACGGGCTGATGTTCCCCACCGTGGCCCGGCTGGAGCTCGACGACCTGCTGACCCAGCTCGTCGACCGCGCCCGGGACGTCCTCGCCACCCAGAGCCGGCTGCGCGGCCTGCTGCAGGCGAACCGGATCATCGCCACCGACCTGCGGCTGCCCGTCCTGCTCCGGCACATCGTCGAGGCTGCCACCGACCTGCTCGGCGCCCGCTACGGGGCGCTGGGCGTCATCGCGCCCGACCGCACGCTCGAGGAGTTCGTCCACGTCGGCATGACCGACGCCGACGTCGCCAGGATCCGCTACCTGCCCACCGGGCAGGGGATCCTCGGCCTGCTCATCGACGACCAGCGGCCACGGCGCGTCGACGACATCGCCGACGACCCGAGCGCGTACGGCTTCCCGCCCGGGCACCCGCCGATGCGGACCTTCCTCGGCGTCCCGATCATGGTGCGCGGAGAGGTCTTCGGGAACCTCTACCTCACCGACAAGCATGATGACGCCCCGTTCACCGCCGAGGACGAGGAGCTCGCCCTGGCGCTGGCCGCCAACGCCGGGGTGGCCATCGAGAACGCGCGGCTCTACCACGAGTCGCAGCAGCGGCACCTGTGGATGACGGCCTCCGCGGAGATCACCCGGCTGTTCATGGCCGGCGCGCCCGACTCACTCGGGATGCTGGCCCGCCGGGTGCTCGACGTCGCCGACGCGACCTTCGTCGCCCTGGCGCTGCGCGCCGACGACGGGGACGGCGACGGGCAGCACGCCCGCGTCGCCGTCGCGGTGACGGACCAGGATCAGAACCACGCGCACGACCGCGACCGCGCCGCCGCGGGCCCGGTACCGGCCGGCGGCGGGCGGGCGGGGCGCCGCATCCCCCTTGAGCACACGCTGACGGGACGGGTCCTCACCGAGCGGCAGGCCCTGCGGGTCGACAACGCCCAGCTCGACGCCCTTCCGGACGAGCGCACGAACCGCACCGGCCCGCTGATGGTCGTCCCCCTGGTCGCCGGGACGGACCAGTGTGACGGAGCGCTGCTCGTCGGCCGGGACCATGGCGCCCGGGCCTTCACCGACACCGACCTCGTACTCGCCACCAGCTTCGCCGGCCACATCGCCATCGCGCTCGAGCTCGCCCACACCAAGGCCGACCAGGAGCGCCTGCTCGTCCTCGCCGACCGCGGGCGCATCGCCCGGGACCTGCACGACCACGTCATCCAGCGGCTGTTCGCCGTCGCGCTCGGCATGCAGGATCTCGCCCAGTACGAGAACCCGTCCAACGCCGACCGCATCACCGCCTACATCGAGAACATCGACGCCACCATCAAGGACATCCGCCGCACCATCTTCGAGCTCCGCAGCACCCAGCCCGGCCGCGGCAACCGCCTGCGCGGGGCGCTGGAGAAGATCTCCGACGACATCCGGCCCGCGCTCGGCTTCACTCCCGCGATCACGCTGAGCGGCCCGCTCGACTCGCTTGTCGACGACCGGCTCACCGACCACCTGATCGCCGTCGCCCGCGAGGCTCTCACCAACACCGCCCGCCACGCCCGCGCCACCACCGCCGAGCTCCGGCTCGCCGTGCTCGGCGACACCATCACTCTCGACGCGGTCGACGACGGCGTCGGCATCGGCGACTCCACCCGGCGCAGCGGCCTGGACAACCTGCGCACCCGCGCGGAGATCGTCGGCGGCACCTGCTCCGTCACCACGCCCCCCGGCGGCGGCACCCACCTCCGCTGGACCGCCCCGCTGTAGCCGGCGGGCCGGTCGCGGCCGCCGGCCCGGTCGCGGGCGCGGACGCAGGTGCGGCGCGGCCGCGGGCCCCGTCCCGGTCCCGGTCCCGGCCCACGACCGGACGTCCGGAGGCCGACCAGTCCAGACGTCCGGGTGCCACCGGCCGGTCAGCTGCGGCTGCGCCCCCGCAGCACCCGCAGCTCCAGGTCCCGCTCGACCACGGCGTCCTCCGCCGACGCGGGCAGGAGGTCGTAGGTGTGGCAGACGAAGTCACTGACCCGGTCCGCGGGAAGCTCGATCATCGCGTGCCCGCCAGGGCTGGAAAGCTCGACGAGGAGCACGCGGCGGCGGTCGCGGACGATCGGGCGGACCCGGACGTCACCGAGCCCCGCGCAGCGGCGTGCGCCGTCCACGAAGAGCCGGCGCGCGAAAGTCCACACGACGGCTTTCTGATCGGTCACCCACATACTCATGGTGATCGCGATCGGATCGGCCGGGTCGTACCTCAGGCTTGTCGGCAGCGGAACCCGCTCGCCGTTCTCGGCCAGGTACGTGGCGTTGAATTCCCATGTCACGGCGTCTGACACGATCGGACGGCGGCTCATCAGGCCCTCCCACCCCCGGCGGCTGTGTTGTGTGGAGACACACTCGTCACACGACTCTGTCGTTACAGAACGGTGTCATTTGGGAAAGCCCGCATCATCCGGCCTTGGTCGTCGGGGCGGAGTACCAACGACCCGGCGGCGCGGGACGACCCCGCCCGCCTCCCCCACCAGCCGAGCCGGGGCGGCGCGCCGGTGTCAGGCCGGCGGCCCCGTCAGCCGCTCCGCCGCGTCCTCCACGGGGGCCTGGACGGGCACTCCGACGCCGCCGTCGGCGGGCACGGGAGCACCAGGCGTGACAGTGCCGGCGGTGGCCGTGCCGGCCGTGGACGTGGCCGTGGACGTGGCTGTGCCGACCGTGGTCGTGTCGATGCCGGTCGGCACGCGCAGCGCGCGCAGCAGGCCGGTCAGTGCCACGGCGACGACGACGTTCAGGACGAACGCGGTCAGCGCGATGTAGGCCGTTCGGCCGAGTCCGGGGACCTCGGCGAGCGAGCTACCGAAGTGCCGCGCGGTCGCGCTGCGCTGCGCGTAGGCCTCGAGCGTGCCGTAGGTCATCCCGACCAGCCAGCCGCCGAGCAGCGCCCAGCGGTGCAGCCAGCGCGTCCACAGGCCGGCCACGATCGCCGGGAACGTCTGCAGGATCCAGACCCCGCCGAGCAGCTGCAGGTTGATCGAGTTCTGCGTGTCCATCCCGAGGACGAACACGAGCGCGCCGACCTTGACCAGCAGCGAGGCCGTCTTGGAGACCGAGGTCTCCTGGGCGGGTGTCGCGTCCGGCCGGAAGAACTCGACGTAGATGTTGCGGGTGAACAGGTTCGCCGCCGCGATGGACATGATCGCCGCCGGGACGAGCGCGCCGATCGCCACCGCGGCGAACGCGACGCCCGTGAACCAGGCGGGGAACTGCTGGTCGAACAGCAGCGGGACGACCAGCCGCGGGTTGTCGGTCTTCACCCCCGAGGCGATGGCGGCGAAACCGAGCAGCGCCAGGAAGGCGAGCAGCAGGGAGTAGAGCGGCAGCACCGCCGTGTTGCGCCGGATGACGTCCTGGCTGCGCGTCGAGAGAATCCCGGTGATCGCGTGCGGGTACATGAACAGCGCCATCGCGGAGCCGAGCGCCAGGGTCGCGTAGGCGAGGAACTCCGACGGTGCCGGGACGAACGCCGCCTTCGGCGGCCGGCCCGCCGCCGCGGCGGCCGCGTTGGCGGTGTCGAACTTCGCCTGGGCCGCGTCGAACACGGCGCCGTACCCGCCGAGCCGGTGCGGGATGTAGATCACCGCGACGAGCACCACGGCGTAGATCAGAATATCCTTCACGAAGGCGATGAGCGCAGGTGCGCGCAGCCCGGAGCGATAGGTGTACGCGGCCAGCACCGCGAACGCGATGACGATCGGGATATCCCGGACGATCGGGTTGTCCCCACTGGTGCCGATCCCCATCGCCTCCAGGACGGCCTGCATGCCCACCAGCTGGAGCGCGATGTACGGCATCGTCGCGACGATGCCCGTCACGGCGACGGCCAGCGCGAGCGACCGCGACCCGTACCGCCCGCGGACGAAGTCGGCCGGCGTGACGTACCCGTTCCGGCTGGCGACGGCCCACAGCCGCGGCATGATCACGAAGACGATCGGCCAGACGACGCTGGTGAACACCACGGCGAACCAGCCCGAGACGGCACCCGTCGCGTACATCGCCCCGGGAACGGCGATGAACGTGTAGGCGGTGAAGATGTCACCGCCGATGAGGAACCAGGCGACGAACGAGCCGAATCCGCGGCCGCCGAGCCCCCACTCGTCGAGGTGGTCGAGGCTGGCGGCCCGCCGCCAGCGCGCCGCACCGAACCCGATCACGGTGACCAGGACGAACAGCGCCAAAAAGACCGTGAACTCGACACCGTGGAAGTCGGTGTGGAACGGCGCGGCCAGCACCGGCGGGTCGCCGGCAGGATCCGGGCTCACCGGGCGTCCGGTCGGCCCGCGGTGCGCCGGAGGAGCCAGGTGGCGCCGGCCAGGCTCACCGCGCCCGCGACCAGCCACACCAGCGTGTACCAGTAGAAGAACGGAAAGCCCCACACCCGCGGCTCGACTCTCGCGTAGGTCCCCACCAGCAGCAGGGCCACCACCTGGGCGGAGAGCAGCACCGCGACGGCCGCCCGGACGAGGCCACGCGGCAGCGGACGTCCGCGGGGCGGGCCCGCGGGCGGGGACGGGTCGGTCGACGGGGAACGCACTCGGATTCCTCCCACCGGGACGCGGACGCCGCGCCCCGCCGGACGACGTCGCCGGGCGCCACCGGCACCACACACCACTCAATGCAATCGAGTGGTCACCTTAAGGCGTGACAGTCGCCCCTCAGGTGCCCCACGTACCGCGTGTCGGCACACGTCACCCCGCCCCGCGCCCCGTCACACCGTGCGCGGGCCCGCCACACCCGCCCCGTGCAGACCCGCGCCGCCGGCGCCGGTTCCGTCGCGCCGGCTCAGCGGTCTCCGGCCCAGCGGCGGTCCTCCTCGTCCCACTGCTCGTTGCGGCGGTCCAGCTCGTCACGCCAGTTCTCGGCCTCGGCCGCGCTCGGGTAGGGACCCAGGCGGCGGTGCCCCGGGGCGTCCGGCGGGTTCTCCACGCGCCCGTGCTCCAGGCACCACCACCATCCGGACGGATTCCACGACGAACTGTCCACCTGGTCGCGGTCGCGTCGCGCGGACACCGACCGGCGCAGCCAACTCAGCATGGTCGATCACCTACCCATCCCGCCATGATCGATCACGCGCGCGGGCACGGGACGTCAGCTGATCGTGGCCGCGAGCTGCCGGGCGCGATTGGCCGCGGCGCCGCCCACCGACGCGTAGCCGATCTCATCGGTACTTTCCTGACCTTTACTCAGAACGTAACCGAGATAACTGCGCAGCAACTCCGGGTGCGCGTTGTTCGCCGCGCAGACTATGCCGTAGGTCACCGCCGAGGCGGGATAGGCAGCCGGGTCGGTCGGGGTGTAGTCGATGAGCATCCGCGGGTCGGCATGGTGTTCGTCCAGGACGGCGTTCGCGAGCGCCGCCGGAACGCTGAGCGCGTTCGCGGTCACGTACTGACCGGACGGGTTGGCCAGGGCCGCGGTCGGCAGTCCCTGCCTCGCGGCGAAGGACGGTTCCGCGTAGGTGATCCCACCGGGCTCGGCGTCCACGGCGGCCGTCACGCCGTCGGACCGCTCCGCCGCCAGGCCGCCGGGCGGCCAGGCGAGCGTCTTGCCGGCGCCCAGCGTCCGCTCCCCCGCCGCCGACAGGTACTCCCCGAGGATGCTGGTCGAGCCGGACGAGTCCGACCGGTGCACGGGCCACACAGTGGTGGGCGGGAGATCCACGCCGGGATTGTCCGCGGCGATCCGCGGGTCGTCCCAGCGCTCGACCCGCTGCTGGAAGATGGCCGCCACGGTCGCCGGGCGAGCCGGAGCTGGTTGACCCCCGGCAGGTTGTACAGGAACACCAGCGCGCCGCCCACGAGCGGGATGTGGACCGCGGTGGCCTCCGCGGGACCCACCGGGCCCGCGGAACTCCCGGGAGCCGCGGGGCCGGTGGCGGCACGGGCGCAGCGGGCGTCCGCGGCACGCTGCTCCTCGCCGGTCAGCAGGGCGTCGGACCCGGCGAAGTCGACCGCCCCGGCGATGAACCGCTCGATCCCGCCGCCGGAGCCGACGGCGTCGTAGGCGACGCTCGCCGCGTGGCAGCGGGTGGTGAAGTCGCTGATCCACCGGCTCTGCAGGCTCCGCTGGAAGGTCGCCCCGGCGCCGGACAGGCTCCCGGCCGCGCACTGCGGGTCGACGCCCGCCGGCGCCGGCCGCTCGGCGGAGCAGCCGGCGAGCAGCACGGGGACGGCCACCAGCGGCAGGACCAGCGCCGACGCGGTTGCCCCCGCCCGCCAGCTCGATGTGGTCGAGAATCGTCACCGCGCGGGCCGGGAAGGACGGCCCGGTCGCCGCCGGCGGCCCGTCCATCGCCTACGTCCCGCTCGTACTCGGCCTGCCCCGCCCGATGGCCGACGCGCTCGGCTGGACGAGTCGGCCGCCTACCTGGGCGGACGTCATGGACGTGCTCGCCGATCCCCGTGGCTGGGCGGCGCACGGCCATCCGGAGTGGGGCGGTGTGACCTCGGCCATCGCCGATCCGGCCCGGTCGACCGAGGGGCTCGCGACCGTCAGCGCGCTGGCGGGCGCCGTGCGCGGGCTCGGCCGGGAGGACTACCTGCCCGCCTCCGCGGCCACCGATCCCGCGCTGTTCGACCGCCTCCGCGTGATCCAGCGGACGAGGGCCGTCCGCCCGGACGACTCCACCGGCCTCGAGGCGGCCGTTGCCCGCGCGGAGGCCGCCGGGCCGAACCGGATCGCCGCGGGGCCCTCCATCTACTTCATGAGCGAACGTGCGGTCTGGAAACACAACCGGACCGACCCGGCCGTCCCGCTGGTCGTGGTGTACCCGGCGGAGGGATCCCCGGCCGCCGACCACCCCTACCTGCTCGTCGACCGGGCCACGATGCCCGCCGAGGCCAGGGCCGCCGCGGCCGGCTTCCTGCGTTTTCTTCATTCAGCGTGACTCGATGACCATTTCTTGCCAGCGGCTGATCTGCTCGGCGGTCGCACCGTTGGCGGCGAGGTACCCGGCCGGGCCGCCGGGGGCGGCGTCGATCGTGTCGAGCACGCTGGCGATGGCCTTCGGGTCGACGAGAACCGCGGTCCCGATGCCGCGCGGCGCCGATCGGCCCGCGGTCAGGTGGCTGTACTCCGGCCGCCGGCTCAGCGCCTCCCGGACCCGCTGGATCCGCTGTTCGGTGGCGAGGTAGTCCGCGACGATCGCGTCGCGCTCGACACCGGCGGCGGCGAGCAGGACGGCCGTCGTGATGCCGGTGCGGTCCTTGCCCGCGGCGCAGTGCACCAGCGCCGGGGTGCGCTCACCGGAGACGAGGAAGTCCAGGATGCGGACCAGCCCCGGGCCGGCGTTCTCGAGCATGATCGCGTAGAACCGGGCGTAGTCTCCGCCGATCCGGTCCCGCAGCGCCTTCGGGTCGCTGAGCCCGGTGAAGTCCATCAGCGGCTCGTGCATCCAGGTGATGCCCAACTGCGGGAACCACTCGGCGGCCCGCGGGTTCTCGAACGGGGCACGCAGGTCCACGACGCCGCGCAGGCCCACCTTGTCCCGCAGCAGCGCGATGTCTTCGGTGGTCAGACTGTCGAGGTTGTCACCTCGGAGCAGCACGCCGGGACGGACCGTGCCCCCGGCCGCCGGTAACCCTCCGAGATCCCGGACGTTGTGGGCACCGGTGAGTTCTATCCATTGAGGCGTTTCCTGCGAGGCGGTCACCGGATGACACTACGGCGGACCAGTTAAGCGCGAGCAAACAAAACCCCAAACGCGGTTCCGCCCGGGGCCTCCACCTGCGCCGCGGCGCGTCCCGCGACGGCCTGGAGCTTGCGGGCGATCAGCGCGTAGGCGCTGATGTCCTCGTCCGCCCACTGCTCCGGATCGGTGTCGGGACGCCGGCGGTGCAGCAGTCTGAATCCGACCCTTACCGGCTCGGGCTCACGCGGCCCGGGCCGGTAAGAGTTTCGGATCGGTCAGCCGGACCGGCGGCGAGTGCGGCTTTGGCGACGGGGGCGAACAGCCGGAGCGTGTCGGCGAAGTAGCGGGTGGAGGGTACGCCGAGCAGGCGCAGGGCGGCGCGGTGGTTGATCGCGACCACCGCCGCGGACACAGCGAGGAGGGCCCACCACGCGGCGGCGAGCAGGGCGCGCGTCGGCACGGGCAGGCCGGCGAGGTCCAGGCGCAGGCGGCGGATGTGGAAGGGAACGTGCTCCTGCTCGTCGGTGAGGATGCGCGCCACGACCTCGCGGGTCAGCCGGTCGCCGACGCCGTCACGGACCACCTGGAAGTAGCGCAGCGTGCACACCTCGGCGACGGTCAGGACCAGCACCTCGCGCGGCAGGCGGGCCCGCCAGCGCAGCGAGCGGAAGATGGTGTCACTCCAGTGCGCCGCGATCGTCGGCCGCCCGGCGGCGGCGAGCAGCCGGGCGAGCAGCCGCGAGTGGTCCTGCTCCTCGGCGATGAACAGCCGCGCGGCTTCGAGGTAGCCGGAGTGGCCCGCCCGCGCGGCGGCCCGCATCATCCCCGCGCCGTCACTGGCTTCGCCGACCTGGATCCTGGCAAGGCTGGTGGCCAGCGCCCTGGGGATCTCAGCGCCCGCGCTCCAGTCCGGGTCGGGCCGACACCTGTTCGCATCGAATCTGTGTCGCCATGACTCAAAGGCTTCTGACGCATCACCGAGCATGAGCCATAGTTGCACGGCATTGGAAGAAACATCCAGATTGTTGAGCTTTGCGACGGTTAGTCAATGCGGCTGAGCCGAGTCAGCGCGCCCACTCGAACCTCGGTGCCGAGCGGCCGTGCGCCAGGAAGATCGGGTCGTTGTCGACGTAGAGCACCCGCGCCGCCGGACCGAGCCGCTGCGCGGTCTCGTGCAGGCTCGGGTTGGTGGGAATGCCGGTGCCGATGTCCAGGAACTGGCTCACCCCGGCCGTCGTGGTCAGGTGCGCGACTGCCCGGTACAGGAACGCCCGGTACAGGAACGCCCGGTTCTGCCGGGCGTAGAGCCGCAGGTTCGGGAAGGCCGCCAGCGCCTGCTCGGCCGCCTCCCGGTCCGCCGGGAAGTTGTCCTTCCCGCCCAGGTAGTAGTCGTACATCCGGGCCGAGTGGGGGATGTCGGTCCGCAGGTCCAGCGGGCTCACGCTGGCGCTGACGGATTTGAGGAACGAGGTCCCGCCGGCTGCCCCGACCTCGGTGTCACCCATCGCCGCCAACCCCCACTTTCCACCGTAAAGCCGTCAGATCGCCCTAGTACTGAGCCGAAGTAGCTTGGCGTCACGGCCTGCCCTGGCGCTCCGCGGTTCCGCGGGACCCCAGGATCGACCGTGAGCCGTGGTGGCCGCGTCGTCGAGCAGGCGGCGTGCGCGCCGGAATCTGGCATGCGTAGATCCCGCACCCGTCCCGGGATTTCTGTCAGTGCGGCGGGAGAGGATGACCGCGTGGTCCCCACTTCCCGTCCCGCCCGCACGCCGGCCGCCGCCGGCGCCGGCGCCGGCGCCGGTGCTGGTGCTGGTGCCTCGGCTGGCTCTGGCTCTGGTGCCGCGGTTGGCGCTGGGGCCGGCGCCGTGGCCGCGCTGCGGGCGGCCGGGGTGGGCCGGGGCGGCCTGGTGGCGGTGGTCCCGGTCTCGGATGTCGCGGTGGCGCTGGCGTGCGCCGGCGCCGTCTGGGCCCAGCCCGCCGACCCGGCCGCCGTCCTGGCCGAAGTGGAGCGCGCCCTCGCCCCCCGGTGGGTCTGGTGGTCGGCACACAGCACCGGGGCACTGCTGACCAGGTCAGGTACCAGCACAATCGCCGGACCCCGCGCTGGCTCTGGCACCTACGTCGGCCCCGGCGCTGACACCGGTCCCGGGCGCAGTCCCGTTCCCGCCGTGTGCTGGGATCTCGCGGCGGCGCACCGCGTCCTGCACGGGGGGCACCGGGATGATCCGGCGGCGGTCTGGGCCGGCGCACGCGGACTGCCACTCCCGCCGCCACCGCCCCGGCCCCGCGCCGACGGCCAGCTCGACCTGCTCGCCCTGGTCGATCACCCGGGCGGCCCGGGTGACGGCGAGGCCGACGATCCGATCGGCCCGGACGGCCAGCTCCGACCGGGCTGGGCCGAGGAGACGCTGCGCGGCGCGGGCCCGGGCGGGACGGGCGCCCAGCTGGCCCGGGCCACCCGGCTCGCCCAGCTGGCCCTCACCGTCACGGCCGCTCAGGACGAGGCGCTGCGCGCACTGCCCGACCCGCGGGCGCGGCCGGCCGGGCTCCCGCTGGCCGTCCTGACCGCGCGGGCCGAGTCCGGCGCCGAGCTCCTCGCCCGCGAACTGCGACGGGACGGCCTGCCGGTGGACCGGCCGACCGCCGAGGCGACGATCGCCGCCGCGATCGGGCCGAGGCCCGACGGCGACGCCGCGGGCGCGGCTGCCCGGCGGGCCCGGGACGCCCCCGTCCTGCGCCACCTCGGCACGTCGGTCGACCTGCGCAACCCGGTGGCGGTCCGGTCCGCGCTCGCCGCGGTGGGCATCGACGTGCCGGACACCCGGTCGGGCCGGCTGAGCGCGCTGCGCGGTGTCCACCCTGTCGTCGAGGCGCTGCTCGCCTGGCGCAAGGCCGAGCGGATCGCGACGACCTACGGGTACCGGTGGCTCGACACCCATGTCGGCGCCGACGGCCGGCTACGGGGCGAGTGGCGCGGCAGCGACGGCGCCGCCGGCCGGATGACCGCGGCCGCCGGCCTGCACAACCTGCCGGCCGACCTGCGGGTCGTGGTGATCGCCGAGCCGGGGTACCGGTTCGTCCGCGCCGACCTCGGCCAGATCGAGCCGCGGGTGCTGGCTGTGGTCTCCGGCGACCCGGAGCTGACCAGGGCGACCCGGCAGGACGACCTCTACGCCCCGGTCGCGGCCAGCCTCGGCGTCGACCGGCCGACGGCGAAGGTCGCGGTGCTCGCTGCGATGTACGGGCAGACGACCGGCGTCGCCGGCCAGGCCCTGCGGCAGATGCGCGAGACCTACCCGGTCGCGCTGGCGTACCTGGACGCCGCCGACGCCACGGGCCGGGCCGCCGCCCTGGGCCGGCCACCGCCGAACCCACCGGTCACAGACCCACAGGCGCGGCTGCGGACGTTCGGCGGGCGGCGGGTCCCGCTGCGGTTCGCCGCGGTGGACGACGGCGCCGACGAGAACAGGGTGGGTATGGCCTGGGGCCGGTTCGCGCGCAACGCCGTCGTGCAGGGCGCGGCCGCCGAGCTGTTCAAGGCGTGGGCCGTGACGGTACGCCAGTCGATCGCCCCGCTCGGCGGCGCGATCGTCCTCTGCCTGCACGACGAGCTGCTGCTGCACGTGCCGGCCCCGCGGGCGGAGGCGGCGGCGGAGGCGACCCGCCGGGCGCTGGACGCCACCGCCGGATACTGGGCCGCCGGCAGCGGGGTCCGTTTCGTCGTCGACATCGCGGTTGTGCGGCGGTGGTCCGATGCCAAGGCCTGACACCCGCCCGCACGGCGTCGCGAGCAGGGCGAAGCCCTCGGCGGCCCGGCGTAGTGCCCGACTGACACAGTGCCCGACTGACACAGTGCCCGACTGACACAGTGCCCGACTGGCACAGTGCCCGACTGGCACAGTGCCCGAGGAGTGACCGAAAGGCTACTTCATGGCTTCGGCGCTGCGCTCCGGCCCGGCGTTACCCATGTGGGACGTTGGTGAGGTGATGAACTGCCCTTTGACCCTGGCGCGACCTACGGCCCTGGCGCGCCTCATAACCATGGTGCGACTCACGCCCGACAGGTGGCCGGCGACGCCCGGTGGTTGCCGCGAGCGGTGGCGGTTCGTGCCGGAGGCCACCCCGTGACCGCCTGGCGGCAGGCCCTCACCGCCCTCCAGCGGCGGGCGCGCAAGGCCCCGGGCTCGACGCCGGACGCGGCCCCCGCCGACCCTGGCGCGGCCCCCGCCGAGCCGTGCCCGCACCCGGCGGACGCGCTCGTCACCCGCCGGGCCGGCTCGCTCAGCCGCACCATGGTCCAGACCTGCACGGCCTGCGGTACCGAGTGGACGGCGCAGCCGTGACCCGCACCGCCGCGGAGGTGGACCACGCGGCAGCCGACCATGCGGCGGTTGACCGCGCCGGTCCCAGGGCACACGGCGATCTCAGAGCAGCGCGGCGATCTCGGCCCAGGTCGGCATGGAGGAGGAGGCGCCCGGGCGAGTCACCGCGATCGACGCCGCGATGACCGCCACCCGCACCGCCTGATCAAGACCTTGCCCGGCCGCCAGCACGGACGCCATGACGCCGGCGAGGGTGTCGCCAGCGGCCGTGGTGTCGACCGCCTCGACCGGGCGCGCGGGCACCTCGGCGAGCACGGCGCCGCCGCGGGCCACGAGCACGCCCCGGGGGCCGCGGGTCAGCACCACGGTTCCGGCGGTCCGGCTCAGCGCGCGGGCGGCGGCCGTCTCGTCGTCGGTCCCGGCCAGCTCGCAGGCCTCCGCCGCGTTGGGGACGAGGATGTCGACAAGCTCCAGCAGGTCCGCGGGGACAGGCAGGACGGGCGCGGGAGTGAGCACCGTGGTGACGCCGCGGGCACGGGCGGCCGCCAGGGCCTCCCCGACCAGGCCCAGCGGACGCTCGAACTGTGTGACGAGAAGGCCGGACCGTGCGATCAGGTCGCGGGTGGCGTCGTCCAGCGCCATGACGGCCTGGTTCGCTCCGGGGACGACGACGATGCTGTTCTCGCCTCCGTCGACGACGGAGACCGCCGCGACTCCGGTCGGCGCCCCGACCGTCGCCAGCGCCGCGGTGTCGACCCCGTCGGCCGCCAGCCGCGCGCGGAGCGCGGCCCCGAACTCGTCGTCGCCGACGGCTCCCGCAAACCGGACCCGGCCGCCCGCGCGGGCCGCCGCGACCGCCTGGTTGAGCCCCTTCCCCCCGGGGACGGCCGTGAACGAGGAGCCGAACAGCGTCTCGCCGGGGCGGGGCAGGCGCGGCTGACGGACCACCAGGTCCATGTTCGCGCTGCCGAGGACGGCGATGGTCACCGGAGGCCGTCGCCGCGCGGAGTGGCGTGTCGCCATACCGCGAGTGTCCCGAACACCCCTGCCTGCCTCCAGGCCGGATCCGGCCCCGGCCTCACCACCTGCGACGCAATCCGTGATCTATCACGTTTACCGATCAGTTCGATCGCGGTTTGACGCTGGACACCATCCCTCTTCTCCACCATTCTGATGGACATGTCGGGGAACCTGGGTGCGAGTGCGCACGGGCCGTGCGTGGCTCGGGGCGCGGCGTCGCTCCGGTATGCGGCGCGCGTGCCAGCCGCCCGGTCGGTGCTGACCCGTCGGCGGTTCGTCGATTTCGGTCTCCTCACCACCGCCTGTTGTCGCCCCCGCTGAGCGGCCCGCGACGGCCGGCCACGGCACGCCAGGACGTCCGACGGGTCGCACTGGCCGGGTCTGCCACCGCGGCTACCGGCGCCGCCCGCCCGTCCATCCGTTCCTGACCGACCGCTCCTGACCGAGGCCGTAGCCACGGCGCGGACGGGCGTGTTCCCACTCGCGGGCACGACCCGCCGATCCGCGGTCAGACACAGGACGGTGATCTCCGGGCTCGGGGACATCGGCATACCCGGAGCACCGGCCGGCCGGCCGGCTCCCCCCGTCTACGCCGCCGCCGGCAGGCCCGCTTCCCGATTGCGCGGCCGCCGGCCGCCGTCCCGCCCGACCACCCCCGATGCCCGCCGCCGGCCCGGCCTGACCCGGACCGGGCCCGCTCCGTCCCGCACCGCACCGAGCGGTTCGGGTGCGCGCGCCAGCTCCGTCGCGCCCAGAACCGCCCGAGCACGTAAAGCAACATCGAAAGGACCCCGGCATGACCAGTCCGACGGCCATCCCCGCGACCGCGTCCCCGCAGGTCGAGTTCATCAGCCTGTCGCATCTCAACCCGTCGACCGAGCTGAATCCCGTGCCGAGCCGGGGCATCGACCTGCCGTACTTCCGCAAGTACGTCCGCTCGCTCGAGGAGTCGGGCTACGACTACACCCTGCTCCCCTACGGCTCCAACAGCGCCGACTCGTTCGTTATCGCCTCGGCCGTCGGCCAGCTCACCGAACGCCTCCGCCCGATCGTCGCGCTGCGGCCGAACACCACGATCCCGCAGGTGGGGGCGCAGAAGCTCGCGACCCTCGACCAGCTCACCGAGGGCCGCGCCGTCGTCCACCTCATCTCCGGCGGCAACGACGCCGAGCAGGCCCGCCACGGCGACTACCTGCCGAAGGACCGCCGCTACGCGCGTACCTCGGAGTACATCGACCTGCTCCGCAGGTCCTGGTCGGAGACCGGCCCGTTCAGCCACGAGGGCGAGTTCTTCAAGTTCGACGACTTCGGCCCCGGCTTCCGGCCGTACGGCGACACGATCCCGATCTCGATCGGCGGCCAGTCCGACGCCGCCTTCCAGGTCGGCGGCGCCAAGGCGGACATCTTCAGCTTCTGGGGCGAGCCGCTGGCGGACCTGCGTGCGGAGATCGACCGGGTCAACGGGATCGCCGCCGCGGCCGGGCGCACCGACCGGCCGCGCATCTGGGTGACCTTCCGGCCGATCATCGCCAAGACGGACGACCTCGCCTGGCGCAAGGCCTTCGACTACGTCACGAAGCTCGAGAAGACGTACAGCGCGGGCGGCCCTCCCGCACGCTTCCTCACCGGCGCCCCGCAGAACGTCGGCTCGCAGCGCGCCCTGGACTTCGCCCAGCGGGCCGAGATCTACGACCGCGCGCTGTGGACCCGCACCGCGGCCGCGACCAACGCGGCCGGCGCCTCCACCGCCCTCGTCGGGAGCCCGGAGACGGTCGCGGCCGCCATCCTCGACTACGTCGACCAGGGCGCCAGCCTGGTCTCGATCCGTGGCTACGACACCCTCGCCGACGCCGTCGACTACGGCCAGCACATCCTGCCCCTCGTCCGCCAGGAGCTGGCGCACCGCGCCGCCACCGGGCAGCGTGGCACTCTGCAGGACGCCCACCCCGGCGCCCTCACCCCCGGTTTCGACCCCGCCGCACTGGCCGGCCTGCGATGACGACGGCGGTGCACACGCCCGGGCTGGTCCGTCCCGAGCTGGTCCGCCCCGACCTGTCCCCGGAGGCGCTGGCGGCCGTCACGGACGAGATCGCCGCGGTCGCGCCCGCCTACGACCGGACAGGCGAGATCCCGGTCAGGGGCCTGGAGGCCGCGCATGGCGCCGGGCTGCTGACCGCGACCGTGGGCACGCAGTACGGCGGACCCGGCCTCGGGCTCGTGGACACCGCCCGCATTCTCGTCGCCCTCGGCGAGGGCGACGCGTCCGTCGCGCTGCTCGCCGCCAACAACCTCGGCACCCACCAGGCACAGGCGGCCGCCGGCTACTGGCCGGAGGCGTACTACGCCGACTTCCTGCGCCGCAGCGCCGAGGGTCCGACGCTCGCCAACGCCGTCCGCAGCGCCTTCACGCGGTTCGCTCTCGAGCGGGTGCCCACCGCCCTCGGTCGCCCGATCGCGACGACCGAACGCATCCAGACCGTCGCGGGCGAGATCGACGCGCAGATCGCCCAGGCGGAGACCCTCCTGTTCGGCGCGCTCCTGCGCGCCGAGGCCGGCGACACCGGTCACCTGCCGCAGCTGTCGCTGCTGAAGATCCAGATCGCCCGCTCGGCGATCGCCGCGGTGAACACCGCGGTCGCCGCGCTGGGCAACCCGGCACTCACCCGGTACCAGCCGTTCGAGCGCCTGCTCCGCGACGTCCTGTGCGTGCGGGTCCATCCGCCACAGGAGGACACCGCCCTGCTTGCCGCCGGCCGCCGGCTGCTCGACCAGGAGTCCCGATGACGACTGGTCCCATCCCTAGAGAAAGAAAAGAAACGAAACGATGAAACGACGCCTTCACTCGCACCGGCCTGGCCTGGCCGCCATGGCCCTTGCCGTCACGGCCGCGCTGGGCCTGGCTGCGTGTGGCTCCTCCGGCGATGATGACGGTGCCGCCGGCGACACCGCGGGGACGCCGGTAGCCGGTGGGACTCTGAAGGTCGCCTTCTTCCCCGACAACCCGGTGTTCACGTGCCTCGACCCGTTCCAGACCTACTGGATCGAGCACCGCACGGTGATCCGCAACGTCGCCGACTCGCTGACCGACCAGGACCCCAAGACCGGTGAGATCAAGCCCTGGCTCGCCGAGAAGTGGGAGATCAGCGCGGACGGGAAGGAGTACACCTTCCACCTGCACGACGGCGTCACGTTCAGCGACGGCACTCCGCTCGACGCCGCGGCGGTCAAGGCCAACTTCGACGGCGCCAAGAGCGTCGTGGAGGAGACCGGCGGCGCGACCTACGGTGCGAGCTACATCCTCGGCTACGACCGCAGCGAGGTCGTCGACCCGAGCACCGTCAAACTCTTCTTCTCGACGCCGAACGCCTCGTTCCTGCAGGCCACCTCGACGACCAACCTGGCGATCATCTCGCCGGCGTCGTACAAGAAGACCATCAAGGAGCGCTGCCTCGGCGACTACGTCGCCTCCGGGGCGTTCACGCTGGAGGGCTACAAGCCCAACGAGCTCACCACCCTCAAGCGGCGGCCGGGCTACGCCTGGGGCTCGGCGCTGTCGGAGAACACCGGCGAGGCCCACCTCGACACGGTCGAGTTCAGCTATGTCGCCGAGGACAGCGTGCGCACCGGCAACCTGCTCAGCGGCGCGGTCGACATCGCCTGGCCGCGTAACCCGTTCACGGTCGAGGACCGCGAGCTGATCGAGAAGTCGGGTGACGTCGTGGAGTCCCGGCCGCTGCCGGGCCCGGCGTCCACGTTCTACGCCAACGTGAGCGCGGGACGCCCGCTGGCGGACCTCAACGTCCGCAAGGCGCTGTACAAGGCGTTCGACCTCGAGAGCTACGCCAGGACGGTGTTCGGCGCCGACTACCCGGTCGTGGAAGGTGCCTTCGACACGACGACGCCGTACTTCGTGTCGCAGGCCGACAAGCTTCGCCACGACCCCGAGGGCGCGGGCAAGCTCCTCGACCAGGCCGGCTGGAAGCTCGGCCCCGACGGCTACCGCCACAAGGGCGACCAGAAGCTCACGCTGTCGACCCCGACCACCCAGTTCAACGTCGGCTCCGAGCTGATCCAGGACCAGCTCAAGCAGGTCGGCATCGACCTCGTGCTGGACACCACGACGACGGCCGAGCTTCCCGCGAAGCTCAAGAACGGCGACTACGACCTGACCGCGACCTACTTCACCCGGGCCGACCCGGGCGCGCTGCAGTTCATCCTCAACCCTGAGATCGCCAACTCGAAGGCGCTCGCGACCAACGCGACGACCCCCGAGGTCCAGGCGAAGCTCAAGGAGCTGTTCGCCAGGGCTGCGCAGACCACCGACGCGGAGCAGAGCAAGCAGGCCTACGCCGACCTGCAGAACCTGCTCATCGACGAGGGCGTGTCGTTCCCGCAGTTCGAGCGGGTGCAGTTCGCGGGCGTCAGCAACGAGGTCCATGGCTTCGCCTTCACGTCGGAGAGCTTCCTGAAGCTCAACGACGTGTGGAAGCAGCAGTAGGAGAACCCTGATGACTCGGTACATCCTCGGTCGGTTCGCCCAGGCGCTCGTCGTGCTCTGGGCGGCCTACACCGTGACCTTCGCGGTCCTCTACCTGCTGCCGAGCGATCCGGTCGCCCTGCAACTGGGAGCGGCGGGGATCGAGACCGACAAGCTCACCCCTGAGCAGCTCAACACCGCGATGGCCCAGTACGGGCTGGACCGTCCGGTCCTGAATCAGTACTTCTCCCACCTGTGGGGCTTCCTGCACGGAGACTTCGGTGACTCGATCTCCAAGCAGCAGCCGGTCGCCGACCTCATCGGCGACCGGCTGGGCCCCACGGTCGCGCTGAGCATCACCGCGGCCACGCTCTCGCTCGTGGCCGGGATGGCGCTGGCCTACCTGGCCTCGTACATGCGGTGGCGGCCGGCCCGGCTGTTCCTGACCCGGCTGCCCTCGTTCGGGGCCTCGTTCCCCCAGTTCTTCATCGCGCTGCTGCTGATCCAGCTGTTGTCGTTCAACCTCGGCTGGCTGCCGGCCACCGGGGTGAAGGGCTGGAAGTCGCTGGTGATGCCGTCCATCACGATCTCGCTGCTGACGGCCTCGATGCTCGCGCAGGTGCTGATGCGCAGCTTCGACGACACGCTCCGCCAGCCCTACATCGTGACGGCGCGCGCGAAGGGCCTCTCCCGGGCGGCGGTGCAGTGGCGGCACGGCTTCCGCAACGCGCTCCTGCCCGCCCTGACCATCCTCGGCGTCCTGGTCGGCCTGACCGTCACCAGCGCGATCGTCGTCGAGACGGTGTTCTCCCGTAACGGCCTCGGCAAGCTCGCCCAGGAAGCGGTGCTGGCGCAGGACGTCCCGGTGGTCCTCGCGATCGTCTCGCTGGCGGCCGCCGTCTTCGTCTTCGTCAACCTCGTGGTCGATCTGCTCTATCCGTTGCTGGACCCCCGCATCGTGCAGGGCCGGCGGAAGGTGGCCTCATCGTGACCGTCTCGGCTGCCCACATCGCCAGCCCGGCCGCCGGAGCCAGCCCGGCCACCGCCGGAGCGGATCCGGTCAGCACCGGAGCCGGCCCGGTCACCACCGGAGCCGTTCCGGTCACCACCGGAACGGATCCGGTCACCACCGGAGCCGGCCGCGCCGCCGGCGAGGCGCTGCTCGACGAGTCCCAGCCCGGCGGACGGCGAGCCAACCTCGCCGCGAGTCTGCGGACCCTCGGTTCCAGGCCGGGATTCGTGATCGCGGTGCTGTTCATCGCCTTCGTGGTGGTGACGGCGTTCGCGCCGGGCCTGTTCACCTCGCACGATCCCTACGCGACCGCGCCGGCCGACCGGCTGGTCGGCCCGGGTGCCGGCCACCTGTTCGGCACCGACGAGCTCGGCCGCGACCTGTGGTCCCGCATGCTGCACGGCTCGGCACTGACGATCAAAGCCACCCTGATCGCGCTCGGGATCGCGATCGTGGCCGGACTCGCGCTCGGCGTGATCGCCGGCTTCTTCGGTGGTCTCGTCGACGCGCTGCTCATGCGGGGCGTCGACGTGCTGCTGGCCATCCCGAGCCTGCTGATGGCGCTGTCCATCGTCACGGCCCTGGGTTTCGGCACGGTGCCGGTCGCCGTCGCCGTCGGCGTCGGCATCGTGCCGGGATTCGCCCGGACCACCCGCGCCGAGGTGCTGCGGGTGAAGACCCTGCCCTACGTCGAGGCGGCGCGTGGCGGGGGGGCGTCCTGGCTGCGGGTGCTGCTGCGCCACGTGCTGCCGAACTCGTGGGGCCCGGTCGCCGTGCTCGCCGTGCTGGACACGGGCGTCGCGATCATCGCGATCGCGTCGCTGAGCTTCCTGGGCTTCGGCGCGGCGCCGCCGACCGCCGAGTGGGGCACCCTCATCTCCGCCGGCCGCAACTACCTCGTCACCGCTCCGTGGGTCTCGCTGCTCCCCGGGCTGTTCGTCGCCATGACGGTGCTGAGCCTCAACCACATCTCGAAGACCCTCCAGGAGCTCGAGCGATGACGGTCGGAACGAGCCAACTGACGAGCCCGCCGACAAGCCCGCTGGTCAGCCCACTGGTGACGATCCGGGATCTCCACGTCGGCTACGTCCGCCGCCGCCGGACGGCGCCCGCCGTGCGCGGCGTGGACCTGTCGATCGGGTCCGGGGAGATCGTCGCCCTCGTCGGCGAGTCGGGCTCGGGCAAGTCCACGATCGCGAACACGATCATCGGCCTGCTGCCCGACAACGCCCGCGTCACCGCCGGCAGCGTCCTCCTCCACACCGGCCCGAGCCCCGACGATGTCGACGGCCCGGCGCTCGACGACCGTCTGGACCTCGACGAGCGCGGCCGGCGGCCGGTCGAGATCGTCGGGGCCAGAGAGAAGGTCCTGCGTGAGCTGCGCGGCCGGGTCGTCGGGCTCGTGCCGCAGGACCCGATGGTCGGGCTCAACCCCACCCGCCGCATCGGCGGGCAGGTCGCCGAGGCGATCCGGCTGCGCGGGGTGACCGGCGACGATCTCGACGCCGAGGTGCTCGAGTTCCTCGCGCAGGCCGGCGTCGACAACCCGCAGCTGCGCGCCCGTCAGTACCCGCACGAACTGTCCGGTGGCCTGCGCCAGCGCGTCCTCATCGGGATCGCCCTGGCCGGCCGGCCCCGCCTGATCATCGCCGACGAGCCGACCAGCGCCCTCGACGTGACCGTGCAGCGCAGGATCCTCGACCACCTCGAAGGGCTCGTCCGCGAGTCCGGGATCTCGCTGCTGATCATCACGCACGACCTCGCCGTCGCGGCCGACCGCGGTGACCGCGTGGTCGTCCTGCAGGACGGGGAGATCGTCGAGCAGGGCCCACCGGGCGACATCCTGGTGAGCCCGGCGCAGGACTACACCCGGCGACTCATCGCGGCCGCGCCCGGTCTGGCCCACGGCGGCCAGATCGTGCCCCGCTTCCAGCTTCCACCCGAGCAGGTGGCCACCCCGGACCCGGTGATCCGGCTGGAGAACGTCTCCAAGCGCTACCCGCTGCCGGGCCGGCAGGCCGGCTCGTTCCTCGCCCTGGACGGGGTGTCGGTCGAGGTGGCCCGCGGGCGCACGCACGCGCTCGTCGGCGAGTCCGGCTCCGGCAAGACCACGATGCTGCGCATCGCGTTCGGCTTCGAGCAGGCGACCGACGGACGGGTCAGCCTCGACGGCGTCGACATCACCGGCCTGGGCTGGAAGCAGACCCGGCTGCTGCGCCGCAAGGTCCAGCTCGTCCACCAGAACCCGTACGCCTCGCTCGACCCGCGCTTCACCGTCGGGCAGAGCATCACCGAGCCGCTGGTGTCGTTCCGGATCGGCGACCGGCGCACCCGCACGGCCCGCGCGCTGGAGCTGCTCGACCAGGTGGCGCTGCCCGGCTCCTACCTCGACCGGCTGCCGGCGGAGCTGTCCGGCGGCCAGCGCCAGCGCGTCGCCATCGCCCGCGCGCTCGCCCTCTCCCCCGAGCTGGTGCTGCTCGACGAGCCCGTCTCGGCGCTCGACGTCTCCGTGCAGGAACAGATCCTCGAGCTGCTGACCGACCTGCAGGAGCGCCTCGGCCTCAGCTACCTGTTCGTCTCGCACGATCTGGCCGTCGTCGCGCGGATCTCGCACACGGTGTCGGTACTCAACCGCGGCCGGCAGGTCGAGTCCGGCTCCGTCGCCGCGGTGTTCGGCTCGCCGAGCAGCGAGTACACCCGGGAGCTGATCGACGCCGTCCCGGGCCAGCGCGGCGCCACCCGCCAGGCCGGCTCCCGGGACGACGATGTGCGGGAGGTCGCACGGACCTGAGCGACGCGCGCTCGGTTGCCGGCCCGCAAGCCCGTATCCTAGGATCCCCGCTGCCATCCGGACATTCTGGCGCGCCGCTTCGGCCGGAGTACGCGTATTTTCACGAGCGGCGTCGGGGATGACGTCTCGGATGAATTGCGGGCCGGATGGCGAGCTGACAAGACCGTGTACTGATCATATGGTCTTGAAACGGGGATCAATGCGGATCGGAAAGCTGCTCCCACGGAGCGCGGTGGCCTGTGCCGGGGTCGGGCTGGCACTGCTGGTCACCGCGTGCGGCGGGGGCGACACGGACGACGACTCGGCCACGGCAGGCGCGTCCAGTGCCAGCGAGGTGCCGCACACCTGGGCGACCGACGTCCCGGACAACCTGACCGGGGGTTCGGCGACACCGGCCCCGGCGGTCACGGTCGCGGCCGCCGCACCCACCGTGTCGGCCTCCGCCGATCCGCGTACCGGCGTCATTCCCGCGGATTTCCCGTTCCCCCCGGGGGCGACGGTGACCGTGTCCGACAGCAAGCCGACCGACGCGACCCTCAACCTCGCCGGCGTCACCCCGGCCGCGACCCTCGCCTTTTACCGGCAGGCGCTGCCGGGCGCCGGTTACAAGTTCTTCCAGGAGGGCGGTTCCGACGGGAGGACGAAACTCACCTTCACCGGGCGGAGCCAGAGCGTGGAAATCCTCGCGGGCGGCACCCGGACCCCCGAGCCGGTGCTGGTCATCTTCACCCAGTGCACCAGCGCGGTGGAGGGCGGCGGCGTCGACAGCCGCCGCAGCGACCGGGTGGCGTGCGCCTGACGCGGCCGTGACCGCGCTCGGCCGGTCCCAGCCGATCCGGCGACCCGGGTACCGGCAGGGCCTCCCTGACCCGCGGCGCCCCGCCTACCGTGGACGGGGTGGATAACCGGGCGCAGATCCGCGAGTTCCTGGCCTCGCGGCGGGCGAGGCTCACGCCGGGGCAGGCGGGCCTGCCGAGCTACGGCGGGCACCGGCGCGTGCCGGGCCTGCGCCGGGAGGAGGTCGCCCTCCTCGCCGGTGTGAGCGTGGACTACTACACCCGCCTGGAGCGCGGCAGCCTGCCCGGCGCCTCCGACGGCGTGCTGGACGCGATCGCCCGCGCCCTGCAGCTCGACGAGGCCGAGCGGGCGCACCTGTTCGACCTGGCGCGGGCCGCGAACGCCGCGCCGGGCGCCCGCCGCCGCAGCCCCCAGCGGGTCCGGCCGGGCATCCAGCGCATCCTGGACGCCGTCACCGCGGCGCCGGCCTGGGTGCGCAACGGCCGGATGGATCTCCTCGCCGCCAACCCGCTCGGCCAGGCGCTCTACTCGGAGATGCTGGCCGATCCGGTGCGCCCCGCGAACAGCGCCCGGTTCGCCTTCCTCAACCCGCGTGCGAGGGAGTTCTTCACCGACTGGGAACGCGCGGCCAACGACATCGTGGCGATCCTGCGGGCCGAGGCCGGCCGCTCTCCCTACGACCGGGCCCTCAGTGACCTGATCGGTGAACTCTCGACCCGCAGCGAGACGTTCCGCACCCGGTGGGCGGCGCACGACGTGCGTTTCCACCGCACCGGCGCGAAGCGGTTGTGCCATCCCGTGGTCGGCGACCTGGACCTGGCCTTCGAGGCCATGGAGTTCCCCGGCGACCCGGGACTCACCATGATCATCTACAGTGCCGAGCCCGGGTCGCCGACGAGCGACTCGCTCCGGCTGCTCGCGAGCTGGGCGGCCACCGTCGACGAGACCGGCCACACCGAAGCCGGCCACGCCGAGGCGGGCCACGCCACCGGCGAGGCCTGAA
>NZ_CASGGV010000211.1:0-644 GCF_949319125.1 Frankia sp. Hr75.2
CCCCGGATTGGCGGGCGGTGCCGGGTCGAGCGTGCGGCCGTCGGGGAGCAGGGCGATGATCCGCCCGGCGGTGGTTCTGCGGAGCTTGATGTCCTCGTCGTGCAGGGTGCGGTGGTGTTCGCCGCAGACGAGGGTGAGGTTGTCGATGTCGGTGCCGCCGCCCTCGACCCACGGGATGAGGTGGTGGATGTGGAGCCGTCGGGTGTGGGCGCAGCCCGGGTACTGGCAGGTGCCTCTGTCTCGGGCGTGGACGGCGTCGCGGAGCTGCCGGTTCGGTAGTCGGCGGCGTCGGCCGAGCCGCAGTGGGTTGCCGTGGGTGTCGGTGAGCAGGGTGCGGATCAGCCCGTCGCAGCCGAGTCGGCGTAGGACCGTGGGGGACAGGCCGGTCGCGGGTGAGATCTCCGCACGGGATCCGGGCCTCGGCCTCGGCCTGGGCTGTGGGGGTGTGGCTGTGTGGTGTCGAGCAGGGTGGTCGCGTCGATGTGCACGGTGATCGTGTGGGCGGGTGAGGTCAGCTCGGGAGCGGGCTGTTGTAGGAATCCTTCGGCGAGTGCGAGCAGTGCGTCGGCGTCGCGGCGGCGGTCCCGTGGGGCGGCTGCGATCTCCCCGTCGGGGGGCGACTGGCCCGCGTCGGTGCCGGCGTC
>NZ_CASGGV010000212.1:0-640 GCF_949319125.1 Frankia sp. Hr75.2
GGCTGGCTGGGTGTGGTGGCGATGTGGGTGCGCCAGTGGGCTTCGGCGGCGTCGGTGTCGTGGCGGGCGATGAGGTCGAGGAGGTGGGTGTGGTCGTGGTGGTTGTGGGGGGTGGTGTGGGTGGGGTGGGGGAGGGGGGTGTGGGTGTCGAGGATGTGGCGGAGCATGCCGGCGATCATGGTGAGGGTCTGGTTGCCGGCGTGTTCGAGGAGTTGGTGGTGGAAGTGGGTGGGGTCGGGGTGGGTGAGGGCGGTGTGGAGGGTGGTGAGGGTGGTGTCGGTGTGGTGGGTGGCGAGGAGTCGGACGGCGGCGGGTTCGAGCAGGGTGTGGGCGGTGTGGACGTCGGCGAGGGTGGTGTGGCGGTGTTCGAGGACGAGGCCGGCGTAGCGGGCGGCGACCTGGCCGTCGGGGGTGTGGACGCGGGCGCCGCCGTGGGCGCCGCGGCGGACGGAGATGAGGGCTTCGGATTCGAGGACGCGGAAGGCTTCGCGCAGGGTGGGGCGGGAGACGCCGAACTGTTCCATGAGGACGGCTTCGGGGGGTAGGGCGTCGCCTTCGACGAGCTCACCACGGACGATCTGGCGGCGGAGCTGGGCCGCGACGAGCTCGGCGGTCTTGGGCACGCGGACCTGCTGACCGA
>NZ_CASGGV010000213.1:0-631 GCF_949319125.1 Frankia sp. Hr75.2
AGCGGTGCCAAGCGACGTGGACGTGCTGGAGGCGCACGGGACCGGGACGGCGCTGGGCGACCCGATCGAGGCGGGGGCGCTGCTGGGGGTGTTCGGCCCGGGCCGCCCGGCCGACCGCCCGCTGTGGCTGGGGTCGGTGAAGTCGAACATCGGGCACACGCAGGCGGCCGCCGGGGTGGCCGGGATCATCAAGATCGTGGAGGCGCTGCGCCATCAGGCGGTGCCGGCGACCCTGCACGTGGACGCGCCGACCAGCCGGGTGGACTGGGCCTTGGGCGGGGTCCGGGTGGCGACCGAGCAGGTCGCGTGGCCGCCGGAGCCGGGCCGCCGCCGGCGCGCGGGGGTCTCCTCGTTCGGGATGTCGGGCACGAACGCGCACGTCGTCATCGAGGAGGCCCCGCCAGCCGCCCCCGAGCCAGAATCGGAGCCCGGGGCCGCGGCCGGACCCGCGGCCGCGGCCGCGGCCGGGCCGGTCGGTGCGGTGCCGTGGATCCTCTCGGCACGGTCGGAGCAGGGCCTGCTGGCGCAGGCCGCCCGGCTGGCGTCGCGCCTGGACGCCGAGCCGACGCCCGGTTCGCCCACGCCACGACCGTCTTCCCGTGCCGCGGACCGGCCGTCAGCGCGGGATGTC
>NZ_CASGGV010000214.1:0-629 GCF_949319125.1 Frankia sp. Hr75.2
CATGGAGAAGATCCGGGTGTTCGTTCTCGATGACCACGAGATCGTGCGTAATGGTCTGCGTCAGACGCTCGCCCGGCATGACGATATCGAGGTCGTCGGAGAGGCCGGGCTGGCCGCGGAGGCGTTGCGGCGGATTCCCGCGCTGCATCCGCATGTGGCGGTGCTGGACGGGCGGCTGCCTGACGGCAGTGGCATCGACGTGTGCCGGGAGGTGCGGTCGGCGTTGCCGGACGTGGCGTGCCTGATTCTCACCTCCTATGACGACGACGAGGCGCTGTTCTCGGCGATCATGGCGGGTGCGGCGGGGTACGTGCTGAAGGAGATCCGGGGCAACGACCTGGTGGGGGCGATCCGGACGGTGGCGTCGGGGCAGTCGCTGCTGGCTCCGTCGGTGACCAGGCGGGTGCTGGAGCGGCTGCGGGACGGGCCGAGCGAGGACCCGGCGATGGCGACGCTGAACCAGCGGGA
This sequence comes from Frankia sp. Hr75.2, assembly GCF_949319125.1. Lineage (NCBI taxonomy): Bacteria > Bacillati > Actinomycetota > Actinomycetes > Frankiales > Frankiaceae > Frankia > Frankia sp. Hr75.2. The sequence goes on from NZ_CASGGV010000214.1 coordinate 469, forward strand.
GCGCGAGATCCTGCAGCTGATCGCGGACGGGTTGACGAACCGGCAGATCGGCACACGGCTGGGGTTGTCGGAGAAGACGGTGAAGAACTACGTGTCGAGCATTCTGGAGAAGCTCGGCCTGGCGAGCCGTACGCAGGCCGCCGTCTACCTGATGAAGCAGA
>NZ_CASGGV010000215.1:0-628 GCF_949319125.1 Frankia sp. Hr75.2
TCTGGGCCCGTCCGAGGTCGACGTGGTGGAGGGGCACGGGACGGGCACCCGGCTGGGCGATCCGATCGAGCTCGGCGCGTTGCTGGCGACCTACGGGCAGGGGCGGGAGCCGGGCCGCCCGCTGTGGCTGGGGTCGGTGAAGTCGAACATCGGGCACGCGCAGGCGGCCGCCGGGGTGGCCGGGATCATCAAGATCGTGGAGGCGCTGCGGCATCAGTCAGTGCCGAAGACCCTGCACGTGGACGCGCCCTCGTCGCGGGTCGACTGGTCGACGGGGTCGGTCGAGGTGGTCACCGAGCCGGTCGCCTGGCCGCGGCAGGCCGCCCGGGTCCGCCGCGCGGGGGTCTCCTCGTTCGGGATGTCGGGCACGAACGCGCACGTGATCATTATGGAGGCCCCCGAACCCGACCTGGAGGCCACGCCCGCCGCCGGCTCCTGGCCCGTGCCCACGGCCGGTGCCGTGGCCGGCCCGGCCGCGGTGGATGCCTCCGGCGATGGCGATGGCGACGGTGCCGGCACCGTGCCGTGGCTGCTGTCGGCGCGTTCGCCGGCGGCGCTGCGCGGGCAGGCCCGGCGGCTGCTGGACCACCTGGCGGGCTCCGCCGATCGGCTGCCGGTGCCTGATGTG
>NZ_CASGGV010000216.1:0-623 GCF_949319125.1 Frankia sp. Hr75.2
GCGTCCGGGTCGTCGCTCTGCCGCAGGAGACCGACGGTGGACTTGAGGTCGCGCAGTGCGGAGGAGGTGGTGGCGGTGAGACTGGCGAGGATCGGTTCCGCCTGGTCGGGGTTGGTGCGGACGAGGTGTGCGGCGGTGCCGGCCTGGGCGTGGGCGAGGGTGATGTGGTGGGCGACGACATCGTGGAGTTCGCGGGCGATGCGGGTGCGTTCGTCGGCGACCCGGCGGCGTGCCTCGGCCTCGCGGGTCCGTTCGGCGTATTCGGCGCGGGCTTTGACGGCGTCGAGGTAGTCCTGTTTGATCCGCCGCGCGCCGCCGAGCGATGTGGCCATCAGGAGCCAGGCGGTCGGGCCGATGGTCTTGAGTTCCAGGGGGTAGCCGTCGGGGTCGGCGATCAGCGCGGTTGTGACCACCAGAGCGCAGGCGGGGAGGACGATGCTCAGGGTGGTTCTGCGGTCGGTGTGCGCGGCCAGGAAGTAGAGCGCGGCCATCGCGGGAGCGATCATCAGCGAGGTGAGCAGGTAGCCCAGGCCGGCCAGGACCACGGTGCAGGCGATGGCCACCACGGCGGTCGCGCGGGGGTGGCGCTCGTTCCAGAGCAGGGCCGTGCAGGCGACGGCGGC
>NZ_CASGGV010000217.1:0-609 GCF_949319125.1 Frankia sp. Hr75.2
CCGGTGTTCGAGGCGCTGTCCGACACCGGGATGGTGATGTGCCTGCACATCGGCACCGGTTTCGGCGCGCTCAAGCTCGCCCCGGACGCGCCGATCGACAACCTGATCATCCTGGCGTGCCAGATCTCGTCGCTGGCTGTGCAGGACCTGCTGTGGGGCCCGGCGATGCGGACCTACCCGGACCTGAAGTTCGCCTTCTCCGAGGGCGGCATCGGCTGGATCCCGTTCTACCTGGACCGCTGCGACCGGCACTACACCAACCAGCGCTGGCTGCGCCGCGACTTCGGCGGCAAGCTGCCCAGCGAGGTGTTCCGCGACCACTCACTCGCCTGCTACGTCACCGACCCGACGTCGCTGAAGCTGCGCCGTGAGATCGGGATCGACATCATCGCCTGGGAGTGCGACTACCCGCACGCCGACTCGATCTGGCCGGACGCGCCGGAGTTCGTGCTCAACGAGCTGAACAACGCCGGTGCGACCGACGAGGAGATCGACAAGATCACCTGGCAGAACGCCTGCCGGTTCTTCAACTGGGACCCGTTCTCCGAGATCCCCAAGGAGCGCGCGACCGTCGGCGCCCGCCGGGCGATCGCGACCGACGTCGACACC
>NZ_CASGGV010000218.1:0-593 GCF_949319125.1 Frankia sp. Hr75.2
GGTGCCGCGAGGGCGGCGGAGAAATGGTCGTAGGGCGCGCCGAGCTGGGCGAGCAGGCCCTGTGGGAGGTCGGCCGCGCGCCTTCCGATCTGGCGGTAGCCGGTGGCGCCCGCCAGCGTCGCGATGAGCGCGACGGCGAGCACGAAAGGAAGGTCGTAGACCTTCCCGCGGTCGGCGCGGAAATCATTTACCTGACGCAGCATCTCGAGAAGTCGCGCGGCTTTCTCGTCGGCGGCCTGGTCATGGCCGTTCGACAGCGCCGCGCCGGTCTGGCATGATGGCACGCGGTGGCCTTCTTGGTCGGGTTTTGTTTGGTCGCGCTTTCATCATCCGACCGGAAGGCCACTTCCGTCACTACGGCTGGCCACGTTTTCGGTAATTCGGCTGCCGGAGTTTCTCCGGTGAGGCTCTGCGCCGTTTCCTCGGAATTGTATCCGGGTGTGCGTGGCCTTGATTTGTGCGGCCCATCCCGGGCGAGTGTGGCGGGATCGCGTCCAACTCGCGCCGCTCCGCGCAGGGCACCGTGAGGCGTCCCACAACGTGGCTACGGAACGTAGCCGATCACAACCTGGTGCGATCTCTGCGCAGCCCTG
>NZ_CASGGV010000219.1:0-591 GCF_949319125.1 Frankia sp. Hr75.2
TCGTCGGAACTCGCCGGGAGAGACCCACCGTGGGCAGGGCTGCGGGGCCCCGGGGAAGCCGGGCAGCGGCCGGTGACAGGCGGTCGGGGAGCCTTCGCCGGGCTCGGCGGCGGGCGGGGGTGGGGCCGGTCCAGGCCTGGATTGCATAGGTCGGGGTGGTCCACACACCCCCGCGGATCGCTCGTGTATAGTTCCATCTCGCCGCCCACCCAGGACGAACAGTCCAGGGCGTTGGCGGGCCAGGATCCTCCGAGGGGGCATGGACCCCCCGAGGAAGAGGCCCGAAAACGATGCGGTAAGGTTTGAAAGAGTGGCAGTCACCGGCTCGGCCGGAGTGATTTGACACAAACCCGAAAGTCTCGGTAACTTAACCGAGTCGCCGCAGCCGGGGCCGAAAGGCCGAAACGGATACGGCAAAAAGCTGAAGTTCAAATCGCAGCCAACACGGAGCGGTTTGACAAAGGCCAGAAACACCGAGTAAGCTGAAAAAGAAGCACCGGGCGGCGCCGGAAGGCAAAGAACGGTCGCATCTGCTCCTTGAGAACTCAACAGCGTACCGAATAGTCAGTGCCATATTTTTTAACCCCCGTT
>NZ_CASGGV010000220.1:0-591 GCF_949319125.1 Frankia sp. Hr75.2
TGACGTCGAGGGCCTGGTTGATGGTGCCCTCGATCCCGGCGCGCAGGGCGTACCTGGTCTTCCAGGTGTCGGTGGCCTGTTCGGCGCGGGCGGTGGCGAGGGTCTCGTGGAGTTCGCGGGGGCGCAGGCTGAGGAAACGGGTGCCGCGGGTGGAGGTGGTGCATGTGTTCTGGGTGGGGCAGGGGTGGCAGTCGGTGCGGGCGAACTGGACGACGATGGCGTCGCGGTCGTGTTGGCGGACGGGGTACCAGCCGGTGCTGGTGTGGCCCTGCGGGCAGCGGGCCTGGCGGGCTTTCCAGTCGATACGGAACGCGGCCTTGTCGTAGCCGGTACCGGCCTTGGCCTGGGGTGAGTGGTCGAGGAGGGCTGGGGTGACCATGGTGATGCCCCGGGTGGCGGCGTCGTGGAGGAGGTCGGCGCTGGAGTAGCCGGCGTCGAGGTAGTGCTCGGCGGGGGTGAGGCCACGGTCGGCGAGGGTGCGCTGGACGGTCTCGGTGGCCTTCACGTCCGGGACGCTCGCCTGGGTGGTGAGAACGTCCGTGATCAGCCGTAACGGCAACGCTTCGGCTTCGGCTTCGGCTTCGGCTTCGG